>DATGCB010000237.1:0-12799 GCA_035312365.1 Eudoraea sp.
TCTCCTCAGGGTAGTGGCAGACATGAAGAATTCCGTTACCTTTTCCCACCTGGGGCATAAGGACGTAGTGCTGGCGAACCTCATATTAACCACGAATGAAACCTATGGATTTAATCCCGTTATGAAAACGGAAGTGATCCAGGTAGACGGGGTTGTGGTCACTCCTACCGGGGAACGAAGTGTTAAAGGGATAACCTCCCTCTCTCCCGAAACCGTTGTTAAAATCCCCGGTGCCAATGCAGGCGTGGAAAACGTATTGAAGTTGCTCCCAGGGGTATCCTCCAACAATGAATTAAGTACACAATACGCAGTAAGGGGCGGCAATTATGACGAGAATCTGGTCTATATCAATGACATTGAGGTATACCGGCCGTTTCTCATCCGTTCGGGCCAGGAAGAGGGCCTTAGTTTTGTCAATAGCAATATGGTACAGCGGTTGGCTTTTTCACCCGGGGGATTTCAGGCCAGGTACGGAGATAAACTCTCCTCGGTACTGGATATAACCTACAAAACCCCGACTGCCTTCGGGCTTCAATTTGAGGCAAGCCTGCTCGGTATGAATGGGACCATAGAGAACCTTTCCAAAAACAAAAATTTCAGCGTCATTACAGGTGTGCGCTATAGGGATAACAGTCTTTTTGTCGACAGTCAACAGACCAAAACCAATTTTAATCCGGCTTTTGCCGATATTCAGACGTTCTCCACGTACAGGTTTTCACGCAGTTTCCACCTTAGTTTTTTAGGGAATCTGGGGATCAACGACTATCGGAATGAGCCGTTAAGCCGTCAAACTAACTTTGGCACATTGTCGAATCCACAGGCACTTATTGTATATTACGAGGGCCGGGAAAAGAACAAATTCATTACGAGTTTGGGTGCCTTAAAAGCGGATTATTATTTAAATGATAAGGTAACGCTAAATCTCATATCCTCCCTCTACCATACGACGGAAGAAGAATATTCAGATGTTTTGGCAGCATATGAATTAGGGGCAGTGGATACAGACCTGGGCAGCGAAAATCTTGGTGAGGCAATTGGGACAAGGGGTGTTGGATCACAGTTTAACAGGGCGAGAAACGACCTGGATGCCCTGATCTTTGCAATGGAGCACAAAGGTACCCATGCCCATAAAGGCCGATCCCTGGAATGGGGCCTGAAATACGCTCACGAGGATTTCCGGGACCAGGTAAGGGAATCCGAATTTATAGATTCTGCAGGTTATTCCATTCGTCCTCCTCTTTCCGGGTTCGTAAACAATCAACCTCAGCAACCCTTCGAGGCGCCCATTATTCCCTATGAAGGGATAAGTGCGCGGAATTTTGTAAAAACGAACCGTTGGTCAGGTTTTCTACAGTACAGCTGGCATTCCAAATGGAACAGCCACGATGTTTACTACAATTTCGGACTTCGCGCTCATCACTGGGACGTAAGCGGAGATAGTATTGCCAAAACCTCCCATACTATTGTCAGTCCCAGGGTGCAGCTCGCCATCAAACCCGATTGGGACAAAGACATGCTCTTTAAGACGGCCGTGGGTGTCTATCAGCAACCGCCCTTTTACCGGGAATTAAGAGATGCCACCGGAACGGTGCAACCCGGAGTAAAAGCACAGAGATCCCTGCATTTTGTTATCGGCAATGAATACAGCGTAACACTTTGGAACCGGCCCTTTACATTTTTCAGTGAAGCGTATTACAAAATTCTTAATAATATTAATCCTTATACGCTGGAGGATGTCCGCATACGGTACGCCGCTGATAATAATGCAAAAGGATACGCTTATGGTTTTGACATCCGGATGAACGGCGCTTTTGTCCCCGGAACGGAATCCTGGGTAAGTCTGGGGTATTTAAAAACGGAAGAGAATATAGGGGATCGCGGATACATCTTCAGGCCAACCGACCAACGCTTAAAAGTGGCCGTACTATTTCAGGATTATATCCCAACAATGCCCAATTTACGGATGTATCTCAATTTGGTTTACAACACAGGAGTGCCGGGGGGATCCCCGAATTATGCAGACCCATATATATTTCAGAGCAGATTACGGGATTATAGACGTGCAGATTTGGGAATTTCCCATATTTTTGTAGATGCTAATAAAAATTATCCCCGAAATCATTGGTTACACCGTTTTGAGGAACTAAATGTCGGATTTGAAATTTTTAACCTGTTTAACAATCAAAATGCAATTACCAATACTTGGGTACGCGATGTGGAAAGCAAACAACAATTTGCGGTCCCGAACTTTATGACTTCACGCGTATTGAATTTAAAAATTCGAGTGCGCTTTTAGTTGACCCGGATATGAGAAATTACGTACTACTAATAACCGTTTTCCTGTTCACTGCCGTAAACGCTCAAAAAAATGTTTACGAAAGCAACCGTTTTGATCAACTCAGTAAAGATCACAGGACCCTGGCCATCATCCCCTTTTTTACACATCTTGAATTGGAGGAAGAGGTCTCCGAAAAGGAATTAAATGAGCTGGAGGAAAAAGAAGGTCATGCAGTGCAGGATGCTTTGGAAACTTTTTTTGGACGCGGAAAGAAAAGAAAAAAATTCTCCGTTGAGTTTCAGAACATTGAAAACACGAATGCAATCTTAACCAGAAACAAGATCACCTATGCCAATATTGACACGTATACCATCAGGCAACTCAGCAAAATATTGGAGGTAGACGGCATAATCAGTGGTAATCTCGATCTCAATATTCTGCTATCCAAAGGGATCCCTGCCGAATTCAGCTTTTTGGATTATATTCTGGGAGATGCCAATTACGGTCGAATCGGGATCAAGATAAGCGATGGCAAAACAGGCAAATTATTGTGGAAATTTGAAAACAAGATCACTAAGAAGTCCGGAAAAAATACGGATGATCTCATTGACAGAATGATGAAAAATGTAACCCGGAGATTTCCTTATGACAAAGAGCGGCAACGGAGTAAAAGAAATGATTAGGTTTCAGAAAACGATTTAAGGACCTCCACGGTATAATCGATTTCCTCTTTGGTATTGTACCTGGAAAATGAAAACCGCACCGATGGTTTTTTAAGGTCCTCCTCAGACAACAATTCGGCCAAAACATGTGAATTTTGATTCGTGCCTGATTGGCAGGCACTGCCTTTGGAACAGGCAATTCCTTTGATATCCAGGTGAAAAAGTAAGAGCATTGCCTTGTCTTCACGGAAGGGAAGGCAAGCATTTACGAGCGTATATGTGCTCTTATCCAAGTCCCCGGAATACCCGTTAAATTTGACCCCGGGCAGGGCCTCCTGCAGCTGCCCGATAAAGTATTTTTTAAGCCCGGTAACATATTCCTGCTCTTCCGCCAAATGTTCGTAAGCCTCGATAAATGCCGTCTCCAGACCAACAATATTGTGAAAAGACTCTGTACCTGCCCTGAAACCACGTTCTTGTGAACCCCCGAAAATGAAAGACTTAAGTCCCGAATTTTTCCGGATAAATGCAAAACCTATCCCCTTAGGCCCGTGGAATTTGTGGGCAGCCGCCGTCATAAAGTCTATAGGGAGTTGCTGCACGTCCCAGGGATAATGGCCAATAGACTGCACGGTATCCGAATGGAAGTAGGCATTATGCGCTTTGCAGATCTCTGAAATGGCATCGATGTCAATCTTATTGCCAATCTCATTATTAATATGCATCAAACTTACCAGCTTCTTGGAATCATCATTTTTCAGCAACTGTTCCAGGTGACTTAAACCGGGATTCCCATATGTATCGAGTTCTACAAAATGGAGGGCAATTCCATATTCCTTGACCAACTCCTCCGCCGTATGCAGTACGGCATGGTGCTCAATCCTGGAGGTGACGATGGTTTGCACGCCCAGATCGCGTACCGCACCACGTAAGATCATGTTATCGGCCTCTGTTCCTCCGGAAGTAAATATTATTTCCGAGGCCTGAGCATTCAAATATTTTGCGATCGTCTTTCTGGCTTGTTCGATAGCTGTTTTGGCAGTTCGTCCAAAGCTGTGTGTTGAGGAAGGATTCCCAAAACATGATGCCAGGGCCTCCTGCATCTTAGCAATTACTTCCTCCCTTACTTGTGTGGTGGCTGCACTGTCCAGATATACTTTTTTCAATTCCATTGATATAACTCTAATGTTCCGTATGAGAGTAGTACATTTTTAACGACCCTGGTTGAAACCTGTTAGGGAATGAAGCAAATGATCCTTTTATCATGCCCTGAGGTCCCGCAATCATTGCAATTATTTTACCATCCGGCTCCCTTACAGGATCCCAAATCTGTATATCCGCGTTTCAGACGTCGGGAGCCGTGGATCATGGGACACGCTTCCTCAGTATAATTGTCTGCAAAATGTCGGTGGGTTTCCACACGTCACTATCAATTCAGACATCAGCCAAAAATAATAGAAATAAAGTTAATTCTTCCAAAATCAAGACGATCATATAGGAAAATAGCAGTAGAATCATGTAACTTTGGGACATGAAAATATGGATTTATCTCCTGCTACCGTGCCTCTTTATATCGTGCAATGACGGTGACCTTCAGATAGAGACGATCGATTTTGACACGGCAGGCATACAGTATTGTGAAACGACGCCCACGACAAATAGTAGTATCTTTTTTAAATTAAATACAAACGAGGCCCTTATTCTGGAACTTCAGAATGGCATTTTGAAAAACGAGGCCTCCGGAGGGCAGATCACCAGTACGGTTCCGGGCCAGTCCAAAATTGCATATCGAACATTTTCAGCGAATGTCTCAAAGAATTATTTTTGCGATGATATTCCACCAACGACCCCCACAGTCATTGAAGAAATTGAAGCAGAGGGTGGCGAAGTGTTCATCACCACCGTGCAGAGCGAAGCGGATACTACGATGTACGAACACACTATTGAATTTAGCGGTATATCCTTGGTCAATGCCAAAGGGGAACGCATTACGGACTTAACTATTAATAATTTCGGAACGATCACCACCAGTGAATAGGCATATCAGGGGTTTTGGGAGATATAAACTTCCGTAGCCCCCAATCCGTATTTTTGGTAATCGGCATCATAATAGGTCACCTGCTCATACCGGCCAAACAAATACGACAGCTCCTCTTTTAGTATTCCCTCACCCACTCCGTGAATGAATACTATTCTTTGAATGCGTTTGCGAATGGCAAATTCGAGCTGCCTTTTGGCGGTATCCAATTGTAGGTTTAAGATATCGTACTTGGTCATATCGCGCGTAGAGGCAATCAATTGATGAATGTGCAGGTCTACCTCCATTTTTGGGGCATTGCGCTCCTTTGGCCTGCCCCCCTTTTTTCTGGGCTTTACCGGAAGTTCTTTCTCTTGCTTAATCCTTGCGACTTCGTAATCAGATACCTGCAGGCCCGACTTTTCAGACAATTTGATCAACGCTGAAGGTTCAAAGGTCAGTGGAAATCCGTCTTCTGTCTCTATGGTTATCTGGGAAGCATTAATTTCTATGACACTACCTTTTACAGTGTCATCAATAGCTTCCACCCGATCCCCTACTTTAAAATTATGCATCTTTTTCCCCTTCATCCCGAGGTCCCCCTGTTGCCCGGGCTCTGGACGACATATATATCCCAAACATCAATAATACGATCCCGATACACAACGCATATTCCTTTTTCATCCAGTTTTCGCCCGCACCCATAATCACCGCCCCCGAAACTATCAGAAAAAAATATATGCCCTGTTTTGTTTTCATTCCTCAAAAATAATAGTATTTTTCGGTTACCGTAATCACCTGACAAAAAATGCAATTAACTACATTCCTTTTGGTAGTTGAAGATTATATGTTGCCCTGTATAAGCAAACAGGTATTGGGTATCGATTGCCCTGGTTGCGGATTGCAGCGCGCAGTGGTATTCCTGTTTCAGGGAGAATTCCTGGCCGCATTTAAAATGTATCCGGCAATCTATTCCATTATTTCGTTATTTGGTTTTTTGGCTGTGGATTTCTTTTTTAAAATAAAATTTGCAAACAAGATTAGTATCTTCCTGATGATCAGCACCGTCTTATTGATACTAACAAACTTTATTTTAAAATTTTTCTAACTAAATAACAACCCATGGAACAACGAAAATTACCCAACGTAACCATTGCCATAGTCCTGGCCATTCTCTCATACCTCTGTTGCTGCATCGGAGGTATACCAGGTGCGATCATCGCTGTTATTGCGTTCTTTCTTGTGAGAAAAGATGAGGGCTTATACCGTACAAATCCGGAATTGTATTCAAATTATAGTCAATTGAAAACAGCCAAGATCCTGGCCATCATAGGTATCGTTCTGGGGCTTGTATGGTTTCTCTGGACGTTCTACCAAATCCAGCAAATGGGTGGTTGGGAAGAATATATGGAACAAGTTCGTGAGATGAGTGAACAATGGGGCGGCTAACCAATTGATAAAACCATACTTCTATGCAACAACCACTGCCTGGCGCAAGTAATGCGCTTACATTCGGTATCATTTCAATCGTCGGAGCATTAATTTGTTGCGGACCATTTGCCGCCATTTTCAGCATAATTGGGCTGAACAGTGCCAGAAAAGCGGAACGGCATTACAATGAAAATCCGGAGCAATATTCCGGGTATGAAAATGTAAAGACGGGGAGAGTGTTATCCTATATCGGACTGGCCCTTTCACTGATCATGCTGGTACTCACCATCATCTATTTTGGGGTCATTATCGCCTTGATTACCAGTGGGGATTTTAACACCCGCTATTGATTTTGGCGACATCCCAAAACAAGAAACCCCCGGATAAGATCCGGGGGTTTCTTTATGGTTATCGCACCGACGAATTAAAACCCTAGTTTGCTACTTCGCTCATAAATTTAAGTCGGTATAATCGCAGTTCTTCATCTTCATATTCCCCGTCGAACTCTTTCAATGCTTCTTCAATGTCATCGGATTCTGCTTCCAGGAAATATTCGTGAATTTCTTCCTGCTGGTCCTCGTCCAGGACGTCGTCTATCCAATAGCCCAGATCCAATTTCGTCCCGCTGAAAACAATCTGCTCCATTTCCTTAACCAATTCGGGAATTTCCAGTCCTTTGGAAGAGGCAATATCATCGAGCGGTAATTTCCTGTCCACATTTTGAATAATGTACAGTTTTAGGGCAGAATTGGCACCGGTACTTTTTACGACGAGATCATCCGGGCGAATCACTTCGTTTTCCTCTACATATTCAGCAATTAATTCAATGAAGGGTTTCCCGTACTTTCTGGCTTTCCCTTCCCCTACTCCATGGATATTAACCAATTCATCCATGGTGATCGGATATTTAAGTGCCATATCTTCAAGGGAAGGGTCCTGGAAAACGACAAAAGGAGGCACATCGAGCTTTTTGGCCTCGCTTCTTCTGAGATCCCTGAGCCTTTTTAACAGACGTTCATCGGCAGCACCACCGGCGCTCCTGGCAGCACTTACTATAGCATCATCGACGGCTGCACTATAAATATGGTCCTTGGTCATCATAAAGGAAACAGGCTTCTTTAAAAAAGACTCCCCGGCCTCCGTAACGTGCAAAATGCCGTATTGTTCAATTTCCTTGTGAAATAATCCTGCGACCAGCATCTGGCGGATCAAAGCCATCCAGTAACCTTTATCTTTATCAGACCCAAACCCGAAAAATGGTTTTTCATCGGTCTTGTGCGAGGCAATCAGGGCATTGGTAGTACCTATCAGTGCTTTGACGATCTCCTTGGCCTTGAACTTCTCATTGGTGCCTTTCACCACCTTGATCAGTTTTACTACATTGTCCCTTGCCTCCTCTTTCTTTTTAGGGTTCCGGACATTGTCATCCATATCCGCACCTTCCCCGTTAACCTCATCGAACGCTTCCCCAAAATAATGCAGGATAAATTTTCTTCTCGATATGGACGTTTCTGCGTATGCTACGATTTCCTGCAGCAGCGCATTCCCAATCTCCTGTTCCGCCACCGGTTTCCCCGACATAAATTTCTCAAGTTTTTCAACATCCTTGTATGAGTAGAAGGCCAGGCAATGGCCCTCACCTCCATCCCTTCCGGCACGGCCCGTTTCCTGGTAGTAGCTCTCTATGCTTTTGGGAATATCGTGGTGTATTACATAACGTACGTCTGGTTTGTCTATCCCCATACCGAAGGCTATGGTGGCCACCACTACATCTACTTCCTCCATCAGGAACATGTCCTGATATCTCGACCGCGTTTTGCCGTCAAAGCCGGCATGATACGGCACTGCACTTATCCCATTTACCTGTAACACCTGGGCGAGTTCTTCGACTTTCTTCCGGCTAAGGCAATAAATAATACCGGATTTTCCCTCCTTCTTTTTGACAAACCGAATGATATCACCATCTACATTCGTGGTTTTTGGGCGAACTTCATAAAACAGGTTGGGTCTGTTAAACGAAGCCTTGAATACCTTTGCATTGCTTATCCCCAGGTTTTTAATGATGTCCTCCTGCACCTTGGGTGTGGCCGTTGCGGTAAGACCGGTGATCGGGATATTGTCTCCCAGGCGGTCAATTATACTGCGAAGGTTACGGTATTCCGGCCTGAAGTCGTGCCCCCATTCAGAAATGCAATGTGCCTCATCTATTGCGACAAAGGAAAGCGGAACCGATTGGAGAAACGTTACGTATTCTTCTTTGGTAAGTGATTCCGGAGCCACATAGAGCAACTTGGTCACTCCGCTTAAAATATCCTGCTTTACCTGTTTTACTTCGGTTTTGGTGAGGGAGGAATTAAGTACGTGCGCAACCCCGTTATGGGACGAAACCCCGCGCAAGGCGTCCACCTGATTTTTCATCAGGGCGATCAGGGGGGAAACCACGATGGCTGTCCCCTCTTTGATCAATGCAGGTAATTGGTAGCAGAGCGATTTTCCCCCGCCGGTGGGCATAATAACAAAGGTGTTCCTTCCCTGAATGATGTTTGTGATGACCTCCTCTTGAAGACCTTTAAAATTGGAAAAACCAAAATATTTTTTCAGCGAATCATGTAGATCAATCTCATTCAAAACCATTCCGTGTAATTTTCGATCAGCCCCAGATTTTCAAACCGCATCTCAAACAATTAAGATATAAAAATTTCGTCATTTGACGGGTAGATGGTACATTTTATTTTCCTGAAATTTTAGAATCCCGTATAAAATAAGTTTGCGTAATTTTGTTTTCTTAAATATAATACATTCTTTTAAAAATTGTTCGCGGACAAGAACAATTTTCTGGTCAGGGAATCCTATAATTTCTGTTATACATTGAGCCAAAGCAAAGCTATACTAGCCATAGCAAAAAAAACAATTGAAACGGAGGGTGATGCCATTCACAATCTCTCCAACCTCCTCGATGAACAATTCGCAGATGCCGTTGATTGCATCCTGCATTCAGCAGGAAGAGTGGTTATTTCAGGTATCGGGAAAAGCGCTATCATCGCCTCAAAAATTGTTGCAACCCTGAATTCCACTGGAACACCCGCCATATTTATGCATGCTGCAGATGCCATACACGGCGACCTGGGGACTATTCAGAAAGACGATGTTGTTATTTGTATCTCTAAAAGCGGCAATACCCCAGAGATAAAAATGCTGGTACCCCTGATTAAGCAGGGAGGTAATAAACTCATTGGCATCACAGGCAAAACCGATTCTTTCCTCGGGGAACAGGCAGATTACGTGTTAAACACCTATGTCTCCAAAGAAGCCTGCCCCAATAATCTGGCGCCGACAACCAGTACCACGGCCCAATTGGTCATCGGGGATGCCCTTGCTATTTGTCTTCTTGAACTGAGGGGATTCAGCAGCCGTGATTTTGCCAAATACCATCCCGGAGGAACTCTGGGAAAACGATTATACCTGCGCGTTTCGGACATTGTGGCGAGCAATATGAAACCCCGGGTAGATGTGGAAGCCGACGTAAAAAAAGTAATCGTTGAAATTTCCGAGAAAATGCTGGGAGTCACGGCCGTGATGAAGGACGAGGCCATTGTGGGCATTGTGACGGACGGGGATCTCAGGCGCATGTTGAATAAATACGACAATATCAATGGCCTGAAAGCCCGGGATATTATGACCTCAAATCCTAAAACCATCGGTGCCGACGTGCTGGCTATTAAAGCCTTAAAAGAAATGCAGGACAATGGTATCTCACAGTTGCTGGCCGTTGAAGGAAAAAAGTATATCGGAGTGGTACACCTGCACAATTTAATCAATGAGGGGATTTTGTAATGGCGAAGCGTACTATAGACCCAAATGAAATGTCCTTCCTGGACCATCTCGAAGAGTTGCGATGGCATCTTATCCGTTCCACACTGGCGGTGGTCATTATTGCCTGTGCAGCGTTTATCATGAAGAAATTCATTTTCGATACGATCCTTCTTGGCCCGACCTTTATGGATTTTCCTACTTACAGATTGTTTTGTGATATCGCTACTTCCATAGGGATCGACTCCGCATTTTGTGCTGAAAAACTACCGTTTACCATACAGAGCAGGCTGATGTCAGGGCAGTTCTCAGCTCATATCTGGACCTCTATATGGGCCGGATTTATTGTTGGTTTTCCCTATGTTTTATACGAATTATGGAAATTTATCAGCCCGGGACTTCATCAGAATGAAAGAAAGCATTCCAGGGGTTTTATACTGATTGCCTCTTTACTGTTTTTTATGGGTGTTTTATTCGGATACTACGTGGTTGCCCCGCTATCTATTAACTTTTTAGGTACTTATCAGGTAAGTGAGACCGTGTTGAACGAATTCGACCTGGGCTCCTATATCGCCACCGTAAGGACATCCGTTATCGCCTGCGGGATCCTGTTTGAATTGCCCATCTTAATCTTCTTTTTAACCAAGGTCGGAATTGTTACCCCTGAGCTCCTCAAAAAGTACCGGAAAATTGCCCTGGTCCTTGTCCTTATTCTCTCTGCTGTTATTACGCCCCCTGATGTCGCGAGCCAGATCATTGTGGCAGTCCCAGTACTGATTCTCTACCAGGTAAGTATCTATATTTCGAAAATTGTGTTGAAACGCGAGGCCAAAAAGGAAAAAATCCGTGCCAAATAACCTGAAAGAGTTTATTATACCCGCCCTTCACGGTTGAACGTACTGCGAAAAAGTTTATACGGGGCAGGACGAAGGAGCTAGCAGATACGAAACAGGATGTACAAAATTCGATGTTTGCAGCAATGTGCCAACATCGGATAATTTGCCTCCACAGGAAACATGATTTAGCCCGAATCACGGACCCTTTCACCCTAACAACCGACATGGAAACAGCAACCAGGGAGGTTATGATAAACTATCTGAATGCGCTTAAATGTGAAACCGGCGTCCTTATCTTTTGAACTTCTCAACTTCCAAAACCGGAATGACCCATGCATAATATTCCGTTAATTGTATCCCTCGTTAGATTTTATATTACTAGTTTTAACGCCGTCATAATATGAAGCTCAGAGCGGAAAATATCATGAAGTCCTACAGCGGGCGCAAGGTGGTCAAGGGAATATCCCTTGAAGTAAACCAGGGCGAGATTGTGGGCTTGTTAGGCCCTAACGGTGCAGGTAAAACTACTTCTTTCTATATGATTGTCGGGCTCATAAAGCCCAATGGCGGAAAAATTTACCTGGATGATATGGAGATCACCAAATTTCCGATGTACAAGAGGGCGCAGCACGGGATTGGCTATCTGGCACAGGAGGCATCCGTATTCCGAAAACTGAGCGTTGAAAAGAATATCCTCAGTGTCCTGCAATTAACCTCCCTGAGCAAAAAAGAGCAATTGATGAGAATGGAATCCCTGCTCGAAGAATTCGGGCTGAGCCATATACGGAAAAACCGGGGAGATCTATTGTCGGGAGGGGAAAGAAGACGTACAGAAATTGCCCGGGCCCTCGCCACAGATCCCCGATTTATTTTGCTCGATGAGCCTTTCGCAGGAGTGGACCCTGTGGCCGTGGAGGATATACAACGCATTGTGGCACAGCTAAAAAATAAAAATATCGGCATCCTCATTACCGACCATAACGTGCAGGAAACGCTGGCTATTACCGAACGATCCTATCTGATGTTTGAGGGGGGAATCTTAAAATCCGGGGTCCCTGAAATGCTTGCCGAGGATGAAATGGTCCGTAAGGTTTACCTGGGGCAGAATTTTGAACTTCGAAAAAAGAAACTGGATTTATAAGTTGAATTCCATTTTATAAACGGCCCTTCCACAACCTTCCTGTTCATGGGACTGTAACACGGCTTCTTTTCCGCTACAATGGCATAAAAAGCACCATCAAAATCTGCAGTAGGCTGAAAACAAAAAAAGGAATGACCAGATACCCCATAATATCCCTGGCCTGTATATTGATCCCCCTGGCCATTACAGGAATGACCAAAAGCAGGAAAAAGGGCTGCAGCAGGTTGGTCAATGATTCCCCATAAGCGATCGCCAGGGAAGCCCTTGCGATCATTCCCGTTCTTTCCGCTTCGGGCAATCCCGCGCCTAACGCATTCATCGCCTCAATAACACTGGGCCCTATAACCGCATATTCCCCCCCGGCTGACGGGATGGCAAAATTAACAGCGCCGCCCAGGATATACGTAAAAAAAGGATAGGTTTCGAGGGTTGCTATAGAGGCGATCCATTGGCCCAATTCTGCCCCCAATCCGGTATAGGTCATGATCCCCATAATACCCGCATAAAACGGAAACTGGAACAGGATCGCTGAAATGTTGCCGCTGGCACGCTTCATTGCAATCCCATAGCGCATGGGCGTTTTATGAAGGAAAAGTCCCAGCACGATAAACACAAAAATCATGA
>DATGCB010000238.1:0-3566 GCA_035312365.1 Eudoraea sp.
CCCGGAGAGTCTGCCGTCTTTTATTACAACCTGGATTTTTACTTTATCGGAATTCCCTTCCTTTTGAAGGATCCCGGCGTTAAGGCTACCTATGCTGGTAAAGCAACGGTTAACGGGCAACAGTACGAATCCCTGAAAATAACATTTGTCCCTGGGGTGGGATTCACCCCGGAAGATGTTTACTATTTATACATAGATCCGGAAACCTATATATTAAAGATCCTGACTTATTCCGTGGCCTATTTTAACCGGGAGAATGTTTCTGTGAATAGTGCCAAGCTTTATATGGATTATATATCCGTCAATGGACTCCTCATGCCAACTATGATGGAAAATTTTGAGTGGAAAGACGGGGACATGGGAAAAAGTAAAAATTACGTGCGTCATTTCAGTGATTTCAGGTTTTTGAAGGAAATCCCGGATGAAACTCTATTTCAAGTTCCGGAAGGCGCCGTGATAGAAGAGTTGACCCAATAATTTACGGGAATTGTGATGGATAAACGGGAACCGTACTAAAGGATGTCCCAGTAAATAAAGCACCAATGGCTAATGGCCCCGCCCAACACAAAGAAATGCCAGATCAGATGGTTATAGGGAATCCTTTTTAAGGCATAGAAAAAAACGCCAATGGTGTAAAATGCTCCTCCCAGCGCTAAAAGCAGGATTCCCCGGGTCGTTGTATTCTCCAATAAATTCCGAATATCGAAGACGATCAACCAACCCATAAAGACATAGAGCAGCAGCGAAAGTATTTCAAACTTCCCAGTATAAAAAAGTTTTAACAGGCTGCCGATCAGGGCAATCCCCCACACCACCATCACTATCGTCTGCCCGTTTCCGTCAATGAGCGTTATCAAAGCCACCGGTGTATAGGTTCCGGCAATCAAAAAATAGATGCTGATGTGATCCAGAATCCTGAAGTTTTCCTTCAGTTTTTTCTTACGGGCTGAATGGTACATGGCAGAGGCTGAGAACAACAAAACCAGGGAGCACCCATATACGATTACGGATATAAGCGCAAAATCAGCATCGCGATTTACTTTTGCCGCAAGGAGGAAGCATCCGAAGACTGCAAGAACCGCCCCCAGACCGTGCGACAGCGCATTCAATTTCTCCAATGTATGGTAACTTAACCCCATTATTTGTATCGGGCCCCGTGTTTTATGACCATATCTACGTCCTGGAGCAAACTAATGTATCTAAGCACATCGCCATCCACCGCAATGATATCCGCATATTTTCCCGGCGTAACCGTGCCTACTTTATCGGAAACACCCATCCAGAGCGATGGCCAGTAGGTTGCCGACCTTATTGCATACATGGGATCTATAGCAAACTCATTTACCCAGACATCCAATTCATTCCATGTGGATTGACTGTGGAACTTCATTGGAATTCCACTATCTGTACCGATTAAAAGTACGACGCCTGCATCTAACAGTTGTTGTATTTTAGTCTGAAGGGTTGGCTTCCTGGAGGGTGTTAATTGGAAATAAGGGAGTTGGTCAGGATCTTTAATGCTGTTTTTGATATCGGTGATTACACTATCGGGTAATCCCAAATGCCAGGAATCATTGTCCAGTTTTTCGCGATTGTCCCTGACATATTCGTAATTGTAAAGTCCTTCTACAGTCGGGCACCAAAACAGTGGTCCTTTATTCATTTGGGCGGTACGTTCCTTGATCATTTCCATGACATCATCCGGGTATGCAGGGGCTGAAGAAAGGCCCGTATGTTCAAAACAATCCACTCCAACAAGCAGTCCCCGCCTGATTTCTTCGGGCCTGTGTCCGTGGGCAACCACTTTTAAGTTATTTTTATGGGCTTCGTCCACCACCGCCTGGAGTTCTGCCATGGTCATCTGGTCCTGGTCTATTAATTTAATGACATCCACGCCGGCCCCGGCCAGTTTTCGTATTTTTTTCCTCCCGTCTTCCGGGCTATCCACCCCCCACCTGAAATCCTCTGTTCCCGGATAGGGTTTATGTTGTATAAAGGGCCCAGACACGTAGAGTGTGGCGCCCGGTTTTTCTCCGCTGTTTATGGCGTCCCTTACGGAGATGCTCTCTTCGAGGGGTGCACCCAGGTCCCTTGCACTGGTAACTCCTGCCATGAGCAACTGATGAGCAGAGGCGGGCATGATAACCTCCTTAAATAATGGAGGATATGTTTTATCCCAATAGGCATAGTCGGCATGTCCGTTGATCATTGTGTGTACATGCATATCCCATAACCCGGGTAAGACCGTCATTCCTTCCGTAGAAATAACTTCTGCATTGTCCGGAATTGAAATATTATCCAGGGTCCCTACTTCCCTGATTAATTCGCCATCAATTATAATGACGCTGTTCTTTATGGGCTCCCCTCCGAAACCGTCTATTAAAGTGCCCCCTACAAGTGCCTTTATGTTGTTTTCCTGGGAGGAAGCTATTACCGTAAACAGTGATATTATGATGGTAATTAAGTGTTTGTTCATTGTGCTGTCTCTTTTGATAAAGATAGGAAAAACATACAGTGTACTCAGAACTATTCGGAGGACATGCACCTTTGATTTAGTGGGCAAATTAAAAGCCTCTGCCAACATTATGAACTCCTTCCGTCTCCACCTGCAGCGAAGCCACCTTCCCCTCCGGGGAAGGAGCAGAATGTATAGCTCTGTTTTACGTTCAGAGCATTTATGGGAACTGGAATTTTACCACCCCCCTGTTTTTCAGGGGGGTGTCGCGCCTTTGGCGTGAGGGAGGGGTTATTTTAAGTGAGTTGGGGTGTTAATCAAAGAATCCCGAAGAAGGCAGCGGCCTATTGAATGACTGCCCGTGAGTACAAGGTCCGCGTGCAGCAGGAAGGGTTGCAGGAATTAACCACCCCTGCGGGGAGCCACAATCAGTGTATCCCATAAAAAAAGCCCTGACGATCTTTCGATGTCAGGGCTTAAAGAAGGCAGCGGCCTACTCTCCCACTTGGTTTAGCAGTACCATCGGCGCAGACGGGCTTAACTTCCCTGTTCGGAATGGAAAGGGGTGATCCCCGTCGCCATGGCCACCTGAATTGTCATCCCTGTAGTGAGCTTGTCTCTGCTTCAGGGGAATATCTTAACATAATGGGACAGTGGAAAACAATGCTTGTCAATGCTTAAGGGTAAAGGAATCAGAGTACCCTTTCTTCGTAATGCGGCTTGCGGCGCAAGCCTAACGGGCTATTAGTACCACTCGGCTACTGACATTACTGCCTTTGCACCTGTGGCCTATCAACGTGGTAATCTCCCACGACCCTTTAAAGAAATCTCATCTTGCGGCGGGTTTCGCGCTTATATGCTTTCAGCGCTTATCCCTTCCCGACTTAGCTACCCGGCAATGCCCCTGGCGGGACAACCGGTACACCAGCGGTCGGTCCGACTCGGTCCTCTCGTACTAGAGTCAGCTCCGCTCAAATTTCTAACGCCCGCAGTAGATAGAGACCGAACTGTCTCACGACGTTCTGAACCCAGCTCGCGTGCCACTTTAATGGGCGAACAGCCCAACCCTTGGGACCTTCTCCAGCCCCAGGATGTGACGAGCCGACATCGA
>DATGCB010000239.1:0-5543 GCA_035312365.1 Eudoraea sp.
CCGCAAAAGATGCCACCGAGATTGCCAGTTGGACCAGTGCCCTGAACAGGGCGGGCCGGGATTTTCCTTTTATCAACTCCTTTAAGAGTACCATGGGACATTGCCTTGCTGCTGCCGGAAGCCTTGAATGTGTTGCCACTCTGTTGCAGTTCAGGGAGGGGCGTTTTTTTGGCAATATAAACTGCGAAGACCTGCATCCCGAAATAGCAAAATTGGTCGACCCATCCAGGATCCCGTTAAAATCGTTCGATTATGCTCCAAAAATTCTCGCAAAAGCCAATTTTGGTTTTGGCGATGTGAATGCTTGTGTTATTTTTAGGGCTTATCCCGACTGAAGAGATAGACAAGGAGGGAAGTTCAGGGGAAGCATTGGGAATCAAGGGGTATAAAATATAAATGGAGGCATCAATTCCTTAAGATCAATTGGTTTATCCATTGCATAATTAATACGGCAACCAGTGCGTTGTTAACCACTTAATCCAAAGACCGCAAATGTCCAGTGAAGAACAGTTTGTTCAGTTAAAAAATATCATAAAGACCTATTTGCCTGAAGATGTTGCCATCGGTGACATTGACCGGGAAAGTCATTTTATCAATGAACTCAATATCAATTCTGCCAACCTTGTTGATATTGTCCTGGATGTGGAAGATGCCTTTGATATCGCATTTGAAAATGAGGATATGGATAAGATGCTGACCGTTAAAGATGCCCTGGGGATCATTGAGCAAAAATTAACCGGGAAATAACGATGGGCGAATTTATACACCATGCCAGGACCAAATTGGTTGTGGATGGGGGGTTATTACCTGTGTACGCTATGGCTTATTTCCTAAGGGAATTGTGCAGTATCGGTAATATATGGGAAATTATTTGGAACGACCACATATACGGGACTTTTCCTCGACTTCCGTACTTTCAAAATGAAAGAGCGGATGGTTATCCTCATTAAAATACTTAGCAGACTTAAGGGACCGGTCCCTGTGGAAGCTTCCGGCCTTCAGGATTGCCATCCGCCTTTTTGGAAGCGAAGTCGAAACTGATCCGGGCAGAAGAATTTCTTTTTTGGGCCTGTCCCGCAGAAATAAACAGCAGGCCCGTTAAAAGCCACCGCAGTGTAATTCGCATTCTGTGTCAATGAGGTTTTGGAGGCGACTAAAGGCAAAATGATTCCGATTGACGATAAATGGCCCAAAAACTCGACAGGCCGGCGAAATTCTTACAGGGTTGCCCCCCTTCTTTCCCACAAAAATGGCTATTTTGCATGCGAGACTTTACTTGATATGAAAATGAAATCACATTCCTGGGTTGGCCTTACTTTCCTTCTTTTCTTATGTTGCCCTACTCCGGCCGCGCATGGACAGGACGCCCAAACCTTGTCCAAAAAAGAGATGAAGGTAAAGAAGAAAACGGTCATGGAGCAATATGAGCCCGCCTTGGTACTTTCCGTGGACGATAGGATCCGTCTTAAAAAGGAACGGATTGCCCTGCTGCAAAGGAGACGTCGGATAATTGATACATTGAAGATAACGGATCGAAAAAAACGGAGGCTGTTAAAAGAACTCTACAGCTCTCCGACCTCTGATAAATGGGAACGTGTCATTGCCGATATTCAGTTCCAGCATCCCGAAGAGTACTAGTCCTTTGTTTATCACTTCTATCCCCTTTCCATGGGAAAATTAACGTGGAACCATAGTCTTTGTCAGCATTCAGGCATATGGTAACGGGATGCGGGCGTATACATAAAAACCCGGTAGGCGATTGCCCTGGGCAATATAAATATGCAGGGTTAATTGCGTTTCATTTTTTCCTTTCTCCTGCGAAGCTGTCGTTCAAGATCTTCAATGGAAGCGGCGATCGAGGCTTCATAGGTGGCATGGCTGGCTTCGGCAAAAAGACGCGGGCCGGGAACACTAAGCCGAATATTGCAGATCTTACCTGTTTGCCGGGCGGAGGTGTTTTCGCTTCTAATAAAAACATCGGCCCGAATAATAAAGTCGTACTTATCTTCCAGTTTTTCCAGCTTTTTTATGGCGAGTGCTTCCAGCCTTTCACTGGCCTTCACCTGATTGTATTCAAAGTTGATATTCATGGAGGTCGTATTTGATTTTAAAATAGAAAAGGGAAAATCGATTTCCAAATTTAATTTTATGTTAACCAAATTTTTGTGTGCGTCGTATGGTTTAAATTAAAGATAAGAAATTGTTAAAGTCTGAATTCAAGTGATTTAAGTGTAGGATTCTTTGCACAATTTTTGTAATTTTATTTTAGTTACCAGATTAAAAGGAATCCCCAAAACTCCCATCTCATGAAAACAGAATTAGTATCACCTACCATTCCGAAAAGTAAAACAGGTGCCATCCTTCGGCTTGAACGCATCAACAGCGATATCTCATCGTTAAACGCACACTTGAACTCGTATACCTGTGAGCCCAAAACGCCGGGCTTATTTGAACGGAAGCAGGACATCAAAACCCGGATTGAAAGCATGCGCACCACAAACAGGGAGCTCATAAATGCACTCCGTGAGCATAAAAAAACCCTGGATCTCCATATTGAGGGCATAACAGATAAATTCAGGGAATTCCAGGAATTGGAAAGAAACATTCTTGAATATATTGGGATGGCCAAAATGCATTGTTGAAATTTTTCTGACAGCCACCACAGAAGTTTTAAAGGTACAACCGTGCGTTTCGGTTAAGGATGCTGATGTTTTTCCGGGATCCTGATCGATGCGATGATCCCGAAAGCCAGAGACACTACGATCACCGATAATGATACCCACTCGGGGGGGTGCACAATTTCAGAAAATATCATTTTTAAGCCCACGAAGGCAAGGATGACCACCAGGCTGTAATTGATATACCTGAATTTCTGCAGCATCCGGGAAATCAGAAAATACATGCTGCGCAACCCCAGGATGGCCAGGATATTGGAACTGAAAACAATAAAGGGATCCGCCGTGATGGCCAGGATGGCCGGGATACTGTCCAACGCAAAAAGAATATCGGTTAACTCAATAACGATCAGTGATACAAAAAGGGGCGTAGCAGCTTTAAGGCCCATGCGATTTACAAAAAAGTGATGCCCGTTGACGACATTGGTAATGGGGTAGATCTTTTTGATCTGCCGGAACACAAACGACTTTTTGGGGTGGAATTCGTGCTCCCTGGATTTTAACATCTTATAGGCGGTGTACAACAAAAATGCCCCGAAAATATAGATGACCCAATCGAACTTATTGATCAGTGTTACCCCAAAAATGATCATTAAGGCCCTGAAGACAATGGCCCCCAGTATTCCCCAGAACAATACCCTGTGCTGGTACATGGGGGGGATATTAAAGGCCCCGAAGATGACGGCTATCACAAAGATATTATCCATACTCAATGAAAGCTCTATCAGGTAACCGGTGATATATTTTAGTACGGCATTTCCGGGAGTTAAATCTGTTGGGTTGGCAATGAGTCCGGCGGAGAACAGCCAGTAAATCACCCCGCTGAATCCCAGGGCAATGGTAACCCAAACGGCCGTCCAGATGCTGGCTTCCTTCGTGCGGATGACGTGATCCGATTTATTGAATACTCCGAGATCCAGCGCAAGGAAAATGATAATCGTGAAGATAAAGGCTGCCCAGATCAACATGGAAAGTGTTTTTTAAGGCCCAAAGATAAGAATCGTTTCAGACAATAAGACGAATCCCTGTGAGGGGATCAATAAATCAAAAATAATTCGGGTATCCCATTGCAACGGGCAGGTTTTTCAAGGCAAAAGCGTACTCCGGCAGCCATGAATTCACCTCGCACCGGCTAAAAATAGCAGGCAATTGCCCCGCCTCGGGGAGTTCGTTGGAATCACCACCGGGCTCAGCAGGCTCATATCTGCTTAGTACCCGGCAAATCACTTCGTTAAAATTTCGTTAATTGGCTACGGTGGCATTTTCTTGCTTTTAAAAATTCGATATTTTTAAGGAAACACGCAACTTATGAAAAAACTAGGATTCGGCGCATTGCTATGTGCCCTTGTACTATTATCCATCTCTTTTTCCATCAATCCTGTCGGAAGCGATCTTAAGGAGGGCTTTACCTTCGGGAATCCTGAAATTGCCTCCATTGCCACCCTGGCATTCGGGCCTGAAGGGATCCTTTTTTTAGGGGATACCAAAAATGCTTCCGTTTATGCCCTGGACACAAAGGATATGAAGGAAAAAGCGGCGGCAGAGGAGATCAATATGAAAGGTATTGATGATAAAATTGGTGCTGCCCTGGGGACCACGGCAGACAAGATTGAAATCAATGACATGGTGGTGAATCCAATTTCCAAAAAGGTCTACTTCGCGGTGACCGCCATGGACGGTACGCCTGTATTACTTACCTTGAATGGGGACCAATTTGAGCATGTTCCCCTCGACAATATCGGGTATTCCAAAATTGTCCTGGAGAATCCCATTGCCGAGGACGCAAAAGACAAGTGGGAGCGGCCTTTGCGCGTTTGGGCAATTTCCGACCTGAAGTACCACGATGGAAAAGTACTGGTCTCCGGACTTAGCAACAAGGAATTCGGCTCTACGTTCCGAAGTATCCCTTTCCCGTTTACGGATGCCCAGAATTACGCATCCCTGGAGATTTGGCATGCGGCACATGGGGAATTCGAAACCCATGCCCCGATCAAGACCTTTGATATTATCAACATCGAAAATACCGAATACCTGATGGCAAGTTATACGTGTACGCCACTGGTGCTTTTCCCGCTTAGTGAACTGAAAGACGGAGTCCATACCAAAGGCAGGACCGTAGCCGAACTCGGCTCGGGGAATTCCCCCCTCGACATGATCTCGTATGAAAAAGAAGGGAAAAAATATTTCCTGATGTCGAACAGCAATCGCCCGGTCATGCGTATTAAATACGAATCTATTGCGGGCTTTGAGAAATCGCTCACAGAACCCGTGGAAGAATTTGCAGTGGCCAAAGGCGTGCCTTATGATAATCTGCCTTTTCCATATGTCCTGCAAATGGACAACCTGGACCAGGAAAATGTCATCTATATTCAAAGAACCGCAGACGGCGATCTCGTATTGAGAAGTCGGACCACGAAATGGATGTAATCCACCATATACTTCCCCGGAAAAAGATCAAGTTCACCTTGATCTTTTTTTGTTTGATCCTCAGCGCCACGGCCTGTAAAGAGGAACAAGGCATCCGGGACCTTATGGTGACCTATGAAGAAGGCAGCCCGGTAGCCGTTCAATTAAGTACAGGCCTTGATCCTGAAACTTTGAGCATCCATGTAACGGGGAATACGGAAACCCGGGTGCTGGGATCGATGGGACCCGGGGCATCGGGTTATGTATTCAGGCCGTTAATTCCCTTTACGGCCGGGCAGTCCTATGAAATCCGCTACAAAGAAAAGCTGTTGTCCACTTTTAAAGTGGCTGCGGGCCAGGCAGGCAGTTCCCCGGAGCTCCTGGCCGTCTATCCCTCCAAGGATACGGTGCCCGAAAACCTGCTCAAAGTCTATCTGCAGTTCTCACAGCCGATGCAGGAGG
>DATGCB010000240.1:0-3753 GCA_035312365.1 Eudoraea sp.
AATAAACGAATCAGGTAATGTTACCTGTACCTTTTTCAAGATGCTGACTGTAATTAAACGGCTTTACGCTATTTTGTACAGGGCCAGATACTAATTACAGATATCCTATGTTGTAACTAAAGTGCACTCTCCATCCCACAAAAAATTGAGTTATTTCCGTGAAAACCCGTTAGTTGCCATTCCGGCAAACAGGTGTACCCACCGGGTACGGTCACCGGTTGGGGGCCAATGGATGTTTTAGAGTATCGACATATAGGGATGTTAGCTTTGACCAAAATTAACTTATTTATAAATCTGAATACCAGTAGATTAGTTAAATAAATGTTATTTTGTCACCGCCGTTATCAATTTGTAATCTTAAAGGACAAATTTCATACCTGCATGGGTTTAAAAGACATATATCAGCCATCAAAACTAAGGGATGGTGAAATGAATATGGGAGAACAGATATGGTTTAATTGTGGTATCAGGGATAGTTTTTGCACATTATCGACCCAATAGCTCAGATCATAAATAGCCATGAAACGCACGGTCTCTATGAGTTATCAGGATTTAAATTTTAGAACTGCCATCGAGATCCCAGCCCGTCGTGCAGGATTAAATTTGTATGAGGGCCTAATTATTATGGAATATTTAATAGTTCGATTTCTGTTTTTTCGTACTTTTAATCATCCTAACCACTTGTTTTTATGACCGTTATATCTGCGCTATAAAACCTCAAAAATGGGCCCCGTGCAAAACTAAGTTTTAAACCGGGACCTTCCGCCAGGAGCGAATAATACAGTGCATTGGTAATGCCAATTACAGATGTTTCCAGGGTTATTTTATTCCTCATTCTTTATCCGCCTGATCGAAAGGGCGATTTTCCAACTTTAAATGATAGTGTACATGAGTTAACCAAATGAATGGGATCCCTGGGATGCTGGCACACATGACCGCCATCACTCTAAGATCACTAAACGAAGTTCGTCCGAATCGGAAATAAGGATCAGGTCTCGAAAGGAAAAATTGAAAACGGACCATAATGTTAAAATCATAATCAAATTGAAGTTTCTATGAAAACAAATAAAAAAATTGTCGCACAATATGTGGAGAAATTCAATAGGGGTGACCTGGAGGGGCTTAGGGCTCTTTTTGAGGACAACGCCCTGATATACGGGGTACTGGGGTGGGGTAATTTAATTGATGTAGTGCCCATTTGGGAGCAATTGATGAAAGCCCTGGCCACGCAACTAAAAATTGAGGATGTCATTGCTGAAGGAGATAAGGTTGCGGAAAGGTTTACCGAAATCGGTACTTCAAAAGCCCCCTTCTTTAATCAACCTGCTACGGGCAGATCCTATGAACTGTCCGCTATGGAATGGTTTATAATCAGTGACGGGAAAATTCAAAAATGCTGGGGTGCCCGTGATGCGACTTCCCAGGCCAGACAACTCGGTTGGTATATTGCTACGTCCAGGGAGGATGTTGTGCTGCCTTGATTTAATTTATATGCAACAATCATATGACGGACATAATTAGGCTAACTGAAAAATTTGTGGTCAGTTTATTATCGAACGAATTGGACGAGAAATTTGTGTTCCACAACCTGAGGTACACCCAGCAAATAGTAAAAAGGACCAACGAATTATTGGATTTCTATCGATTTGGCGCCCCTGATGATGAGGCAATTTTACTCGCCGCATGGTTCCTCAATACGGGATATACACAAAGTTATATAAAACATGAGGAAGCAAGTTGTAACATAGCCACAACGTTCCTGAATAACCTTAATTGCAGTATTGAAAATATTAATAAGGTATGTAGCCTTATCAGGGCGACCAATCCACATCATATGCCAGTTAATTTTTCGGAAGAAATAATTCGTGATGCGGTGTCTTTCTACCTGGCAGCCAAAAGCTTTCTGGCAGATATTGTCTTGCTCCGTGAGGAACAATCTTTACTGGGAATAGCGAGTTATTCCCCGGAAGAATGGTACAATAAAAACATTAAAATGTTCGGTAAAGGTCACCGTTTCCATACGGCATATGCCCTGGAACATTGGCAGGAAGGTAAAATTGACAACCTCAGAAAATGGGTAAAGAATAAGGATAAGAACAGGGAATTTGTTGAAAAAGAGCATTTAAAGGCAAGATTTAAAGAAGAAAACCCGGAACGCGGTGTGCAGACGATGTTCCGCGTAACGATGAACAACCATCTAAAACTCAGTGACATTGCCGACACCAAGGCTAATATCCTGTTGTCGGTGAATGCCATCATCATCTCAATGGTATTGTCTAATCTTATTCCAAAACTCGACAATCCATCGAACAGTTACCTTATTTACCCCACGGCTGTATTTATTATTTTCAGTGTTGTTTCCATGGTACTTTCCATCATGGCCACACGTCCAAAGGTGACCAGTAATAAGTTTACAATCAAGGATGTTGAAAATAAAAAAGTAAATATCCTGTTTTTTGGGAATTTCCATAAAATGAAAATAGAAGACTATGAATTGGCGTTTCAATCCCTGATCAGGGATAAGGAATACGTATATTCCTCGATGGCCAGGGATCTTTATTTCCTGGGAAAAGTCCTGAACATGAAATACAGAATTTTGAGGCTGACTTATGGCGTATTTATGATCGGTATGATCCTTTCGGTAATTGCTTTTTCGATTGCTTTTAAATACCTTGGACCATAAATCACGGTCCTGGTTTATTTGCATTTCAGGGCTGTACGCGACGTGGCTAACCGATAACCATTGGTTGAGCCCCGTCGCTGGTCGAAACTGAGTAGCGTTTTGGAACCCATTCAATGAAGTAATAGATGTACATCAATGAACTTTCCATTTATTGCAGGGATCTACATAAGCAACAGCACTTTTACACGGAAGTACTCGGTTTAAAAATGATCGATAAATGGGATGATTCCGTAACTTTTGTTATTGGAAAATCACTGTTAAGACTGGAACCTTCACCTGATTTCAAACCATATCATTTTGCCATAAATATTCCGTCGAATCAAATTTCCGGGGCCTTGCAATGGCTTAGGTCGAGAGTAGTGGTTTTAAAGGATGGCGATCGGGAAATACAGGATTTTACATCCTGGAATGCAAAGGCTCTCTATTTTTACGACACGGATTTTAACATCGTGGAATTTATCGCAAGGCGTACCCTGCAAAATGAATCAGAAAGCGCGTTTTCCCAAACTTCCCTTCTCGAGATTTCCGAGATAGGAATGCCCACCGATGATATTGAAAGGGTGTATAACGCGGTTCACCACAAATACGGACTGCCCGTTTACAGTGGGGACTTCGGGGGTTTCTGTGCGATCGGGGATGAACACGGCCTGTTGATCTGCATTGATAAATACAATAAATTATGGTATCCTACCAACGACCCTGCCTACTCTTCTGATTTCAAATTGGTATTTACGGCAGGTGGCGAGGCCTGTAAACTTCGATATGATCACGGAAAGCTGAATATAGACCGCTGATTTTCCGCAGCGTATTCCGAAATTAATTTGGACCGGATCTTATCCCAACTTCTCCCTGAAAAAATCAATGGTCCGCCCCCAGGCCAATTCGGCGGCTTCCCGGTCGTACCTGGGTGTTGTATCATTGTGAAATCCATGGTTAGCATTGGGATAAATGTAAGCCTTGTATTCCTTACCGTGCTTTTTTAATGCGGTTTCATAAGCCGGCCACCCTTCATTGACACGTTTGTCCAGTTCCCCGAAGTGAAGCAGGAGGGGGGCATTGATTTTTTCAAT
>DATGCB010000241.1:0-18749 GCA_035312365.1 Eudoraea sp.
CTTTTTAAGTCCCTGTTCTATATACCTGTGCGCCTCAGCCATTTGTTCCAGGGCATAGCACCTGTCAACAACCGTTTTCAGTTGCCCGGCCATGATTAGTTTACTGATATATTCCAGCGCTTCGGTACGAGGGGTTGTTAAGCCCGTCATCATCTTCTTGTTGCCAGTCAGCGAGATCCATAGGTGTGGTAGTACGCGGGACAATAAAGGAATCGCCGAAATGTAACGTCCCCTGTCCTTCAACAGCCGACATCCGCGCCTGGGTGAAAGAGCCCCAACCACATCAAAGACGATGTCGTATGTGGGGCCATTATTTGAGAAATCACCGGCCCTATAATCAATCACCTCCCGGGCCCCTATGTCTCTTAGCATTGCGAGCTTATCACCGCTGTCGACCGCGGTGACCCTGGCACCATAATACGCGGCAAGTTGAACCGCATAAGTTCCAATGCCTCCGCCAGCGCCATTGATCAGTACTTCATCCCCTTTTTTGATCTTTGCCTTTTTAAGGAAATGCAATGAATCCAATCCCAATGCAACCGGAGCAGCTTCCTCAAAGGTCATATTGGAAGGCAAAGCGGTTAGCGTACTGGTTTCCGGAAGGCACAGGTACGCTGCATGGGCCCCGAACCGCTGACTGATCCCAAAAAGCCGGTCCCCTTTATTATAGGAGGTAACCGACGGACCTATGGCTTCAACCTCACCGGCAAAATAACTCCCCAGGATCTTCCTCCGTGGTTTTCTCAGCCCGAAGAACAATCTTACCATGAACCAGGTAAGGTTAGGGATTTCGGGACTGCGCATTTCACAGTCCCCCATGGTCACGGCTGATGCGCGAATTTTTATAAGGATCTCCTTCGGCCCTGGGATCGGTTGATCAACTTCTTTTAACCGAAGCACCTCCGGAGGGCCATATTGTTCGTAAAGGATGGCTTTCATTTAATTGTAAATTACTGTAAATTATATCAATAGTTGAATAATTCGTGGGGTGTTTTATTCATTCATTGCCGTTTAAGGCATTTTGAATTGGCATGGTCAGAAACGCCGTTTAAAAGCACTCTTTTCCGGTAAAGTGATTGATGCACCAAATTCATTTACCGAAGGTTTTTTACACTTTATCCTTATTTTTTCCCCTTACCGAGAATAGGTTGTTTTTCAGCGATTTACGAGCTTAAGGTATGCGTTCCCGGAGTTAATTTAGTGTACCCAATCGCCATAACATGAAAGCTATTATTACCTTAATCCTGGTGCTACTTTTCGGAGCTGTTGCTCTTGCACATAATTCGCCTGCAGATGTTAAAGTGGAAGTTTTTCAAATGGGTATTGTTCTGGATGGCAGCACTGCTGATACTGTCCCTTATAACCAAATTACGCCAGCAAAAGAAAACCCTGTTGCGCGCTTATACAAATTCAAGAATTCAAGAATAAAAAATGCCCTGGCCTTTACAACGAAAAGAAATAAAGCCAAGCGTGCATAATAATTTCCCCAATGAACGTGACATCCTGATAAAAATAAGATGTCTTAAAACCTGATGACTATGATATTATTTACACTATTAATCTCCGTTGCATTATTTATTAGTTACGTTTCGGTATTCCCAAAAACAAAGGGAGTTTTACGTCCTCTTAAAGTTTCTGTACGCAAGGACCGATCATAATATAAACCCCGGTTGATACAACCCGCCTTCCTCCCGGCCTTGTTCCGGGGGAAGGTTCTCTATTTGCCACAGACAACAGGTCATTAGCATTGATAATTGTTAACGGATCGGTGCTTATTGCTTAATGCCGGGCTGTTTGATGGTATAATTTAATTTATTCTTCTCAGCCTCCACCATTTCCCTTACGTCCTTCAGCAAGGCCGTTGCATCATAAACGATCCCGTCTTTGATGGTATACCTTACCCCGCCTACCCGTACTACTTTGTTTTCCTCCGTTAATTTTATGGCACCGGTACCATATAATACTTTGAGGTTTTCCAAAGGATTTTCCGGTACAATTACGAAGTCGGCCAGCTTACCTACGGTCACCGTGCCAATTTTATCATCCATACCAAGCGCTACCGCACCGTTTAGGGTAGCGGATCGTACAATCTCCAGGGGATGAAATCCGGCTTCCCGGAGTAATTCCAGCTCCCGGATAAAGGCAAAGCCGTACAATTGGAATATAAAGCCCGAATCAGAACCTGCGGTGACCCTGCCACCCCTGTTCTTGTATTCATTGATAAAGGCCATCCAAAGTCGATAGTTTTCTTTCCAGGCAACTTCCTGCTCCGTACCCCAATTGTGCCAGTACGAACCATGTGATATTTTACTGGGCTGATAAAATTCCCATAATGAGGGGAGGGTGTATTCTTCATGCCATTCGGCCCTTCTCGCCCTTTGAAGGTCGCGGCTGGCTTCATAGATATTCAAAGTGGGATCCAGGGTGAAATCGAGCTCTATAAGTTCATTCATCACGGCATTCCAATGATCGGAATATGGCTTTGCCGCTTGTTGCCATAGTTTGCCGGCTTCTTCAAACCGATGTTGCTCGTTGTTATAGTTATAATCCAACGGATAATCCTGCACGGTCCTGTCTTCAAACAGTGCTTCCGGAAGGCCGTACCAGTGTTCCATGGAAGTGAGGCCCGCCCTTGCAGAATGCAATACATTCCATCGGGCGACATTGAGTTGTGCATGATGGCAGGCTGAGCGCTTTCCGAGTTTCCTGTTTTCATCCAGTGCGGCTGCCATGATTTCCGGAGGAGCACCAAAGAATTTAATCCCGTCCGCCCCTTTCCTGGCGTTGTTCTGTACCCATTCACGGGCCAATTGGGGAGTACTGATTGTTTCGTCGTTGCCCTGCCCGAAACCGGTATAAACTAATATGCGAGGCGCCACAATTTCATTTTTAGCGCTTTTGCGCTTTAGATCCATAGAAAAGTCAACGCCCCGGCCACTCGGTTCCCTGATGGTCGTTACCCCATGGGCCATCCATAGCTTAAAAACATAGTCGGGCTCGGCTCCCTGGGCCTCTCCGCCAATATGTGCGTGCATATCGACAAATCCGGGCATAAGGTACATGCCGCTGCAGTCGAGTTCCTTGCCGCCGGGTAATAATTGGGGCCGTTTACCTTCATCTACGGGTACTCCGGGATAACCTACTACCTGGATCTTACGGATGATGTTGTTTTCCACCACGATGTCTATCGGTCCCTGGGGTGGGGCTCCATTCCCATTGATAAGGGTTACACCACGAATGATCAGTTGAGGGAAGGGTCCCTCTCCTTGTGTTTGTGCATGGATAAGGGATGTCAGAAGCAGTGTGATTGCCAGGAGGTAGTTTTTAATCATTTCTTTGGCTTGTTAATAGGGGAACGGTGTGTATTGTTTCTATTATTTTATTTGGTTGATATACCCGTTTATTGAATCAATCATCTTCAGCCTCCGGTACCCGTACTTTATCACCCAGAAAAAGGGCATTCAGGAATAAGCGGTTGGTGCCATACCAACTGCCGCGGAAATTGGGATTGTCTGCAAAAAGGATCACCCTGCCACTTCCCAGTTTACTCACGATCAGGGAAGCCGAAGGTTTTAAATATTCATCCATGTTCTTTTGGGTAATAAAACCGTCTATATGCGGCTTGTCGGCATACCTGGCAACTGTGGAGTAGGCATTTTTGGTGGGTGAAAGCCAAACGGTATTGTTTTTATAGACGGGAATAACGGCATCCCTGTAACCAAATGCCAGGGGATGGGTTACATCGAGATCGGCTTTAACAATAATGCCACCCACACTTTCCTTTCCCAGGTTTTCCCCGGCATCCACGTAAGGCTGAGGTTCGGTCGTCTTTGTGGAATCTCTTTCCGCCACGGTTAATTTTTCCTGTATCAATTTTTTATCAATGGCCCATTTGGAGGCCGTACCAATGGTGATAAGCGTATTTCCTTTCTCGGTCCAGTCTTTGATTTTACCCAACTGCTTTTTTGTGAATGTATAAGTGCCGGAAACCATGACCAGGGTATGGTATTTGTCCAATTTGGCAGTATTAAAATTCCGCATGGGAATTTTCGTGATGGGCATATGTACACGGGTATCCAACAGATGCCATACTTCCCCGGCCTCATAGGAACGTACACCTTCACCGATAAGCATGGCAACCTCAGGTTTTTTTAATGGGTTCACAAACCCGCTTCCGAGGTCAATACCTCCGGAGGTATATCCAGTACCCGAGGTGTATATTGGGACCTGAAATTTTAGTTGTGCCTGGCGCAGCAAGTCATATACTTCATCCGGATTTTTCTTTTGCAGGCTAACCGGGACCACCAAAGTGCCGTAATTCATTTTAATCTCCCCACTGTTGGTCTTAGCGGTAAAGGGCTTAAAGGCCGAAGAAACTACCACACCGTTTTTCTGAAGATCATAAAGCAACGCCGGTGCATTGTAATCGTCCCAATCAATCAGGTAAACATAGTCGGACCTCTGTACAGGCAATATGTTGATAAGGTGATCGGTGGAAACGATTTTTTCTCCGGGAGGAACAGCAGCCAAAGGGGAAGACTTCATATTGTAAAAGTTGGCCACAGACCAGGCTGAAGCATCGTAGTAAACGCTGTCCCTGTATTTGGCATACGTTTCGAACATGGTTTGCACCATCCTGTACTGGGGCTGTCTAGTGGGTACCACATAGGCATTCTTACCATCCTCATATACATCGATCTTATGCAACAGTAATTTATCGATAAAGGCTTTGTTCCTGTTTGGATCATGCGCATCCCCGAAACGGTAGGCCTTTACCCTGCTTTTAGACGCATTGCCTAATGCACTTTTAAAGAAGTCCTGTTGGTATTTCCTGAGATATCCTTTGTTTTCCACCGCTGCCTTTACCGTTGTAATACCCGAAGTATACTGGTTCCTGATGGTAAATGGAAAGGTGATTTCCCCAAATGCCGTTGTCTGTTTGTGCCCCCGGGAACTTGCCTGTTCAAACAACAGGCCCAAACCACCCTGCAGGTCCGGGTATGAAGAGCCGTAGCCCGGATAAGTGCCGTCAAAGACTTCCCTGGTAAAATAAAAGGAGCCTATACTGTCCAGGGCTTTGGCAAAATATTCGCCAAACAGGTTGTTGAGATCTTCATAATTTTCTTTGGGCATGATGGGGTTGAGGGAGCCATTGTCTTTCATAGGTTCAAAAAAATAGGTACTCTGTGTCCCCATTTCGTGAAAATCCGTGACCACATTGGGATACCATTCGTGGTACCAGGTGAGTTTTCCCCTGCTCTCCGGATGAATCCCAAGGAGCCAGTCCCGATTCAGATCGAACCAGTAATGGTTGGTGCGCCCGCCTGGCCAATACTCGTTGTGTTCGGCATCCTGGGGATCTGCGACCGGCGGATTTGCCTGATACATATTAGCCCATTGTGTGTGCCTGTCTCGCCCATCCGGATTGATGGCCGGGTCTATGAAGATCACGGCATTTTTCAGGTAATTGAGGATTTCGGGATGATTGGAGGCTGCAAAAGTGTAGGCGGTTAGCAAAGCAGCTTCCGAACTCGAAGGCTCATTCCCGTGCACGTTATAGGCCAGATTGATGAATACCGGAACCCCGTCATAGTTCGATGCATTTTGTGACGGGTCGGTAAAGGCCAGATGCTCTTTCCTGAGCCTTTCCAGATCCCGCAGATTTTCAGGTGCGGATACCGTAAATATAACCAATTTCCGCCCTTCATGTGTTCTCCCGTATTCGTGAATAGATGCCCTTTCTGAGAGTTCAGCGAGTTTTTCAAGGTAGGCAACGATCAGATCGTGGCGTGTGTGGTGCTCGCCAATTCCGTAACCGAGAAACTGTTGGGGAGAGGGAATGTCTTGTTCAAAGGGATGGAACTTCTTATAAAAATAGTCCTGGGAAAAACAAAGGGAAGTGCATAGCAAAAGCAGGATATAAACCGGTTTTGGCATAGAGAATTGTTTTTGGAATTAGTCGAATTAAATATAACGATAAATAGAAGAATACGGCAAGAGGAACCTTACGTAATGTTGTTGCAAATCCGAGGTACCCAAGCCCAAGCCTTGCGGATGATAGTGTTACGCAACTGAATTTAAGGTATGTTGCTGCCCAATTTCCCTGAATTTGATCAGATAGTTGGTGCCTTTTTTTGAACCGTCCTTTGTGATGGTTCCCTTGAGCTGTCGGGCCAGATTATGGATCAGTTTTAGGCCGAGGGATTTGGTATTCCGGTGATTGATGGTATCTGAAAAACCGATCCCATTATCGCCGATCTCAAGTTCATAATCTTCTTCCCGGGCTTTTCGAAGTGCAATGTGGATTTCACCATTTTCATTATCCCTTATTCCGTATTTAAGGGCGTTGGTAATCGCTTCATTGATCAACAGACCCAGAGGAATGGCAGTATCTATCCCCAATTGAATATCCGGTATATGCAGATCCAATTTAATATTATTGTCAACGCCCTTTACTGATTTAACAAGGTATTCACTTAACTCTTGTACGTAGGATTTGAATTCGATCTTGGAAAGATCATCGCGCATATAGAGCATCTCGTGCACCATTGCCATGGAAATTACTCTGTTCTGGCTGCTCTTAATAAGGCTTTTTACCCGGTCGTCCTCTATACTCCTCGATTGCAGGCTGAGCAGGCTGGAAACCGTCTGAAGGTTGTTCTTTACCCGGTGGTGGACCTCTTTCAGGAGGGTTTCCTTTTCTTTGATCTGTTGCTCCACTTCCAATTTCGATTTATAAAGGTCGTGGTGCGCTTTGAGCAAATTTTTACCCAATACCCCACCCAGAAGGTAAACGGCAAATATGACACTTAAAAAGCTGAACAAATTCTGGGAGGAGGCGGGGACCACATTTTGGGTGAAGGAAAAGGTGGTGATGCCCTGGAGGTAGATCAAAACAATGATCAGGATACTGATATACAAATAGACTTTGCCATAAAGGCGGGTAGTGGCGTAACCTGCGAATACGACAATGGCCAGGACAAATATAAACGGGCTGTTGATACCTCCGGTGAACAGGGTAACTGCTATGGCACATGATAGTCCCAGGACAGAGATGGTGTTATAGGTTATGGCGAGGTTTTTATGCCTGCTGAATAGTAAAGTGTTTAAGAGGTTTACACTGCCAAAACCAAAGAAAATGAAAGGAACTACCTTAGTAATATCCAGGTAATAAATACAGATAAATCCGAATAATAAGGAAAAAAAGGAGGCGAAATAGCTGACCCTGAGGGTTAATCTGGTTTTATCTTTAAGCCTGTCCTGATCTGGAAATGTTTCTTTCATATGGCACTATTTTAAATTCCTAAGCCCTTTGGTCAACCAATTTTAAGAGTGCAAAACTCTTAAAAGAAACAGTGTAAATATATGATGTAAAGCTACTTATGTTTTCCCACAATACCATAAGGCGCAGGAACAAATCTTTTTAGCTATTGCACTTCCGGCGTCCCGTAGAATTTAAGCAACGCCAATCAGGTGTCGGATTCGCACCGGGCTAACTTCGCTCTATTTTGGGTTCAAGATCCGTCAGACCGGAAATTTTCACCGGCTGCCCGCTTTCGATGCTCTTACGGGCGCCAATACCAACAAGAATAGACATGGCCCCGTCCCTGGATCCGGCGGCACGTCCATAGGGGTCCATGGTTCCGTTATTGAGGAAGAGGTTTTCATGAAGTTTTTCGTCACCTCCTCCGTGTCCTGTCTTATCGATACTGACCTGGATGGTCTCATGCTTTTTCCAAAGTTTGTGGAGCACCATGGGTTCCAGCGACAAATCCCCTTTATTGGTCTGATCCATTTCACGTGCATGCATCTCGGCCTGATCAATACCGACATTTTCGTAATAAGGAATATCGGACCAGGCTTCTAACCTGCCTTCTGTTCCGTTAAAAGCCGCCCTCCATCCTTCCAGTGGCGAGTAGGTGGTAAGTGAATAGTTGAGTTGCACATTGTTTTGATATTTTACCTGAGCCGACATTTTATCATAAATATCGATCTCCTTTCTAAAGAGGCAGTTATCACGGATATAGCCATCGTGTTTTTCGTGATCCACATAAAGTTCCTTCAAAAATTGGTCTTTATTGATATCCCAGTAAAAATCACAACTGGATTTATGCTGGCAGCTTCTGCACATTTCCCCCCGGACAGAACCGTTCCTGCCATAGAATTCAAGATCTCCGTAGGCAAATACTTCTGAGGGTTCCGAATTGATCCACCAATTGAGCAGGTCGAAGTGATGGGTCGATTTATGGACCCATAGGGATCCGCTGCTTTCCATCTGTCCGTGCCAGCGTCTGAAATAACTGGCTCCGTGGTAGGTGTTTAAATACCAATGGAAATCAACTGATGTGATTTTGCCAATGGCTTTGTTCATCAGCAATTCCTTTACCTTAGTGGCGTAAGGGCTCCACCGATAATTGAACCCCACAATGAGGTTTTTATTCGTCTTCCTTTCAGCGTCAAGGATGGCCTGACATTTTGTTTCATCTGTGGTCAACGGTTTTTCAGTCAGGACGTCACAGCCCATTTCCATCCCTTTGATGATAAATTGATGATGGGTGGAATCTTTGGTCGTTACAATGACCAGTTCGGGTTTGCTCGTGCGGATCATTTTCTCAAAATCCGTAAAAGTGGGGCAGGAGGCACCCATATATTTTTTGGCAAATTCCAACCTCCCGGGGTTAATATCACAGAGCCCGACAAACTCCAGGACATCCGAGTATTGATCCAATAATCGCTTTCCCCAGAAAGTGGTGCCCCGAATCCCGGTACCAACCAGGGCTATTTTTAGTTTTTTCTGCAACCCAAAATCAAAACCTGAAATAGGCATTGCCGTGCAGGCCGCTAGCATGCTGATGGAGGTTAAAAAATTGCGTCGCGAAGTACTCATGGGTGTATTCATAGGTAAGGAGATTGATTTTTTTTAAAGATATTGAATTTTTTAGGTTTTACCGAAAGCCAGGAAACCGACTTGGTGGGTTAGGGAAGAGCTTTCAGGATAAGATGGTTTAGATTTAAGGGAGTTTTTTCTTCCGCGTAACTTTAAAACCTTACAAAATTGCCAGGTTCGAATTTAAGAACCACAGGTTAATGGTAAAAAAAAAGCGACCCGTTAAGGTCGCCTGTTTTAGCTGATTTTCGGTGATGTGCCTCAGTCCTCGAGCAATACCCATTCCCCCTTGTCAATGAGGGGTTCTGCTTGTTTAAATTTTAAGGTCTTGCTTTCTCCGGACAGGACATTTTTAATGGTAACCCGCGCATTTCTGCCAATCTTCGGTTTTTCACGGGTAATGGTCTCTGTAACCTGTGGCCTTCTTCCCTGTGCCTGTCCTGCCGCCCTGTTTTGTGCGGCCAGTTCATCGCTGTTGGGGATCTCTTCCTTGGAGGTCTTCAATTTTTCCCTGGGCTTGCGCACGTTTCGGGCCTCATGGATCTCACTAGTATTTGCAGAGGGTAGTTCGCCCTTGAATAAAAAGGAAACCACATCCTTGTTTACCCTGTCGATCATGCTTTTGAACAGCTCAAAGGCCTCGAACTTGTAGATCAATAACGGGTCTTTCTGTTCGTGCACGGCCAACTGAACGGATTGCTTAAGTTCATCCATTTTTCTAAGGTGGGTTTTCCATGCATCGTCGATAATGGCCAGGGTTATATTCTTTTCAAAATCGGTCACCAACTTTTTTCCTTCACTTTCATAGGCCTGCTTTAAATCGGTCACCACGTTCAGGGTTTTAATCCCGTCTGTAAATGGTACCACAATGCGTTCAAATTTATTGGCACTGTCTTCGTAGACATTTTTAATGACGGGGAAAGCGGTCGCGGCGCTGCGTTCCATTTTAGCCTGGTATTGCTTATAAGCCTCCCTGTAAATGGTATTGGCGATTTCCTGAAAGCTGAGTTTATTGAACTCCTCTTCCGGGACGGGTGAGGTTATGGAAAAATATTTGATGAGCTCAAACTCAAAATTTTTATAGTCACTTGCAGCCTTATTGGTATCCGCTATAACCTCACAGGTATCATATACCATATTGGCGATATCCACCTTGAGGCGTTCCCCCTGCAAAGCATGTCGCCTTCTCTTATAAACGACTTCCCTCTGGGCGTTCATTACATCATCGTACTCCAGCAAGCGCTTCCTGATACCAAAGTTGTTTTCCTCTACTTTTTTCTGAGCGCGTTCAATGGATCTGGTCATCATGGAATGCTGAATGACTTCGCCTTCTTCAAGGCCCATCCTGTCCATCATTTTGGCCACCCGGTCCGAACCGAACAAACGCATCAGGTTATCTTCCAGGGAAACATAGAACTGAGAACTGCCCGGATCCCCCTGCCGTCCTGAACGACCCCTTAACTGTCTGTCAACCCGCCGGGAATCATGACGTTCCGTCCCTACAATGGCCAGACCTCCGGCCTTGACGACCTCTTCGGATAATTTAATATCGGTTCCCCTTCCCGCCATATTGGTTGCGATGGTTACCACCCCTGCATGGCCGGCCTCCGCGACAATATCGGCCTCCTTTTTGTGCAATTTCGCGTTCAGGACGTTATGCGCCACTTTTCGTATGGTCAGCATTCTTGAAAGAAGTTCGGAGATCTCCACAGAGGTAGTGCCGATCAGTACCGGCCTGCCTGATGTTGACAATTTGGTCACCTCTTCAATGATGGCATTGTATTTTTCACGTTTGGTTTTGTAGATAAGGTCATTCCTGTCGTCCCTGGCGATGGGCCTGTTGGTCGGGATTTCCATTACATCCAATTTGTAGATCTCCCAAAATTCACCAGCTTCGGTGATGGCGGTCCCCGTCATCCCGGACAATTTTTTATACATCCTGAAGTAATTCTGAAGGGTGACCGTTGCAAAGGTTTGTGTGAGCGCTTCTATCTTTACATTTTCCTTGGCCTCTATAGCCTGGTGAAGTCCGTCTGAATAACGCCGGCCATCCATAATTCGGCCGGTTTGCTCGTCCACGATCATCACCTTGTTGTCTATCACCACATACTCAACGTCTTTTTCGAAAAGGGTGTACGCCTTCAGCAATTGGCTCATTGTATGTACGCGTTCGCTTTTTACCGTAAAATCCTTGAAGAGTTCTTCCTTGAGTTCAGCCTCTTTTTCTATTTCGAGGTTTTGACCCTCTATTTTGGCAATTTCGCCCCCTATGTCGGGCATCACAAAAAAGTCCTTGTCGCCGTCCCCGGAAATATAATCAATTCCCTTGTCTGTAAGTTCAATTTGATTGTTCTTCTCATCGATTACAAATAACAACTCGGCATCCACTTTGGGCATTTCCCGGTTGTTATCCTGCATGTAGAAATTCTCTGTTTTCTGCAGGAGTTGCTTGATTCCCTCCTCACTTAAGAACTTAATCAACGCCTTATTTTTAGGGAGCCCCCGGTGCACCCTCAGCAATAAAAGCCCCCCTTCTTTGGTATCACCTTCTGCAATGCGTTTCTTAGCCTCTGCCAGCACCCCTGTGAGGTAATGCCGTTGTTTCTGGACGATCTCACTGACCCTGGGCCTAAGTTCGTTGAATTCGTGCCGGTCTCCTTCCGGAACGGGTCCTGAGATGATCAAAGGGGTTCTCGCATCATCGATCAGTACTGAGTCCACCTCATCGACTATGGCATAGTGATGGGGTCTTTGAACCAGATCTCCCGGCGTATGCGCCATGTTGTCCCTTAGGTAATCAAAACCAAATTCGTTGTTGGTACCATAGGTAATATCCGCATTATAGGCAGCCCTTCTACCCTCAGAATTGGGTTGGTGCCTGTCTATGCAATCCACCGATAAACCATGGAACTCAAAAATTGGGGCCATCCAGGCGCTATCCCGCTTGGCAAGATAGTCGTTGACCGTTACCAGGTGGGCACCTTTGCCGGCCAGGGCATTGAGATAAAGGGGTAAGGTGGCCACCAGTGTTTTACCTTCCCCGGTTTGCATTTCGGCAATTTTACCCTGATGCAACGCTATACCTCCTATGAGCTGCACATCGTAGTGAATCATATCCCAGGTAATGGCTTTTCCTGCAGCATCCCAGGAGTTTTGCCAGACGGCGTGATCGCCGTCCAGGGTGACATATTCCCTGGAACCCGAAAGGGAACGGTCATTTTCAGAAGCGCTGACCCTGAGGGTCTCATTATTTACAAAGCGTTTGGCCGTTTCCTTAACTACGGCAAATGCTTCCGGCAATAGTTCGTTAAGTGTGTTCTCGGTAAGGGTATAGGCCTCTTCTTCAAGTTCATCGATACGGGCATACGTATCTTCATTCTCGTCGATATCATCAGAAGCCTCAACCGCCTCCTTTAATTCCATGATCTGGGTGTGGACCGTTGCACAATCTTCTTTAATTCTGTTTTTGAATTCCAACGTCCTGGAGCGGAGCTGATCATTGTCCAAATTTTCCAATGCTGCCTCAAAAGATCTTATCTGGTCTACCAAAGGCTGCAGCGCTTTTACATCTCTCTTTGCCTTGTCTCCTACAAATGCCTTTATGACCGAATTTAATATACTCATGCTAGGTATCTTATTACGTTATATACGCCGATGGGTATGCTGTACCGCAATATTGCGAAGTGCCATCGAACTGCCCATTTTAAAGCAAAAGGCGTTCCAGTGTTCGATTTCCCGGGAAATACTGTCTATAACTGTCAAAATTACATAAAAAAAAAGCCTCGACTGAGACTTTTTTATTGTAATTACGTTAACTTTATTAATATTCGTCCTCGTTCCAGAGGTAGTCTTCTTCGGTTGGGTAATCTGGCCATATTTCCTCGATGGATTCGTAAATTTCACCGCCTTCCTCTTCCATAGATTGCAGATTTTCCACAACTTCCAAAGGGGCTCCGGTCCTAATAGCGTAATCTATTAATTCGTCTTTGGTGGCCGGCCAGGGGGCATCACTTAAATAAGAAGCCAATTCTAATGTCCAATACATGGCAGTAGTTTGATTTTATAATTTTTGCAAAAATAATTTTTATACCCAGATTGTCAAGAAAAATCGCAGTTATTTCGAATATTTTTTTAAAATCAATTTATTGAATAACCTGATAACGAAGAAAAAAGTGATTTATTAGTCCCTTTTTTCGGGGATCCATTTTAATTCCGGGGCCTTTAGGTTGTAGGACAATTTTCGTGCCAGTACAAATAAATAGTCGGAAAGTCGATTGATATAGGACAGGACGTGTCCATCAACGGGTTCATGGTCGTGAAGTAATGACATGATGCGTTCGGCCCTTCGGCATACCGTACGGGCAATATGACAGTATGACACGGTATTATGGCCACCCGGCAGTATAAAATGGGTCATGGACGGCAGGTCTTCATTCATCTGATCGATTTCCCCTTCCAGCAATTCAATATCTTCTGACCTTATTTTAGCGATGTTTAAGCGCTCCCCGCCACTTTTCAGTACCGCTTTATCGGGATCCGTTGCCAGCATAGCCCCTGCGGTAAACATGCATCGTTGAATCCGTTCCAGGATTTCCTTTGTGTGTGTGTCAATCTCCTGATCACGAATAAGGCCCAACCAGGAATTTAATTCATCGATGGTACCATAGCTCTCAATCCGAATATGGTGCTTGGGTACTTTGGTGCCACCAAAAAGGGTCGTGCTTCCGGTATCACCTGTCTTGGTGTATATTTTCATGCAAGGGGTTTATTCCGTTAGTGCGAGCCCAGCTTTTGCCTCAGTGCTAAAATGAGGGGAATTAACCGGCTGCTTTTTGCTACCAGCCTACAAATATTTGCAACACAACTAGTCTTTCTTCTTTTCTTTTCTTTCGTAGCCTTCCATAAAACCTCTTGATTTTCGCCTTCGGGCATTTCTTTTGTTGAACATCGAAATCAGGAGGTATACCACGGCCAGTCCGCCAACTATGTAATAGATCGTGTTATCCATAGTTATTTGTTTCGATGCTTAAAATTAAGTTTTTATATCCGAATCCTAAAATGTTCCCTTTACCGGGCATCCACGGGGCAACAACATTCTCACAGAATTTGATGTTACCCGGGAATACCGGAGTACCAATCTGTCTCCTCCGGCCCCGGGGTTCGGCGGCCCATTACGGACGTCTGCATCAAATCCTATTGTTCTAAAATGGCGGATAATTCGAACCACCTTTCGGTTTTGGCCATTAGGGTGTCTGTGGTTTCCCTGAGTTCGATGGACAAACGGTTCACAGCATCACCTGTTAGAGAAGTATCCGTAAATTTATTCTGAAGGGCTTCCTTCTTTTCTTCCAATTCCTGGATTTCTTTTTCAAGTGCATGGTATTCCTTTTGCTCCGAGTAGGATAGCTTATTTGATGTACCCTCTTCCCTCCATGTATTCCTGGTCCCGGCATTTTCAGGAGACACCTGTTTTGTGTTTTGGTTTTCCGGGTCGGGTTTATCTTCGAAGCTTCGGAAATCTGAATAATTACCGGGGAAATCCTCTATGATACCCTCCCCTTTAAAGACGAAAAGATGATCCACAATCTTGTCCATAAAATAGCGGTCATGCGAAACCACCAGCAGGCACCCGGGGAAATCCAGTAAAAAACCCTCCAATACGTTAAGGGTTACAATGTCGAGATCATTGGTGGGTTCGTCCAGGATTAAAAAGTTCGGGTTTTGTATAAGTATTGTACAGAGATAGAGCCTTTTACGTTCACCTCCACTTAGTTTTTCCACATAATCATACTGTTTTTTTCTGTCAAACAGAAATCGTTCCAATAACTGTTGCGCTGAAATCTGGCGCCCCTTTTTAAGGGGAATATAATCCCCGAACTCCCTGATAACCTCAATGACCTTTTGACCTTCTTTGATCACAATCCCTTCCTGGGTGTAATACCCGAATTTAACGGTTTCTCCCACCACCACCTTACCGCTATCCGGGGAAGTCAGCCCGGTGACGATATTGAGAAAGGTCGATTTACCGGTCGCGTTTTTTCCTATGATACCTACCCTTTCCCCCTTTACAAAACTATAATCAAATTTGCGCAGAATGCGTTTCTCCGGGAATTCCTTTGAGACCTTGTGCATTTCGAGGATCTTACTGCCCAATCGCTCCATATTGAGCTCCAGCTGTACCTCGTGACTGGTCCTCCTTTGCTGTGCCCGCTCCCTGATCTCGTGAAAATCATCTATTCGCGATTTGGATTTAGTGGTGCGTGCCTTAGGTTGTCGCCGCATCCAATCCAATTCCTTTTTAAAGAGGAGCCTGGATTTGTGCTGCTCAACCGCTTCCCGCTCAAGTCTTGCCTCCTTTTTTTCCAGGAAATAGGAGTAGTTTCCTTTATATGAATACAATTGTCCGTCGTCCAATTCCACAATTTCATTACAGACTCTCTCCAAAAAATAACGATCGTGTGTCACCATGAATAAGGTGAGGTTTTCCTTTTCAAAATAACGCTCGAGCCATTCGATCATTTCCAGGTCCAAATGGTTGGTTGGTTCATCTAAGATCAGGAGATCAGGCCGGTTGATCAGTGCGTTTGCAAGGGCCAGACGTTTTTTTTGCCCACCGGATAACAATCCCACTATGGCCTTCAGGTCTTCCAGTTTTAGCTGGAAGAGTATTTGTTTGTATTGCGTTTCAAAATCCCAGGCTTCGTGGCGCTCCATGGCTTCAAATGCCTTTTGATAGGCAACGTCGTCTTCGGGATGCCCAAGGGCCGTTTCGTAGTTTTTGATGACCTCCAGAATGGCGTTGTCCGAAGCAAAAATGGTCTGCTCCACCGTAAGATTGGGATTGAGGTCCGGATCCTGTTCCAAAATGGAAATCCGTATCCCTTTGCGATAGTTGACCAGTCCCTGATCCGGCGTATCTTTTCCGGAGATAATGTTCAGAATGGAGGTCTTGCCCGTGCCGTTCTTCGCTACCAAGGCAATTTTCTGATTCTGGTTAATCCCGAAGGAGAGGTCGGTAAACAATACCAGTTCGCCATAGGACTTGCCTATGTGTTCTACCGTTAGCAGGTTCATGGTGCGGTTTGCTGTATTTTACCGATGTGCCTGTACAGGAAGACATACCTGATGGACAGGGTGCTCAGTAAGAGGATGAGTAAGGGGGAAAATCGCTGTACACCTAGTAACCACAACAACGCGACCAATAGCAAAAGGCCTGTTAAAGCTCTGACATATCTGGAAAACCAGGGAGGTAGTTGTGTTGTTTTCCTCACCACAAACCAGGATGCCAGAATGTTAAAGGGAAAGGCCCACAGGATATTCAAATTAGCGGCGGTTGCACTGTGGTCCGTAAGGAACCACAGGAAAAAGATGATCAGCCCAATCACTCCTGTCAATAGAAATAAGAAGAAGTCGAGCCACCTGCTCCGAACACTGTTTTTAAAGTCGATATAGGTTATAATTGCAGTAAAAATGAGAAGTAACAGAAGCCAGAACAAGGGTGAAGCCGTAAAATAGTGGCCGGGTTTATTTACCCGGTTTTCCAGGATGGTCCGTTCGCGTTCCACGAGGGGCCTGTTTCCGAGTGTTGCATTGTTCAATTGCTCAAGCACATAAATAGGGAGAAACATATGTTCCAGGACACTGGCCTTTTTATCAATCACGGCACCCAATGCCAGGTCAATGCCAAAACTGGACCATGAATTGGTCCTTAGATTTTGTTGAATAAGTGCTCTAAACGTGGCCCCTTCCTCTATGTGATCTTGCTTAAAGGTCAATTGTTCCCCAAGGACATCTTTCAGGACATCAGGAATTTTTGTGGAGCAATTATCGTAGAGATAGTCGTATTTATAATCCCTGTTGTCAGGCTTTCGGTTATTTTCCAGGAAGCGGAACAATTCATTTTTTTCTACGAGGCCAAGATGCAAAATCTGTTCCCTGACCCACCTGTTTTCCAACTGATAGGTATAGAGAAAGTCTGAAAATTTTGAACCGGTCAGGGAATAAAGCAATCTTCCTCTCGCAAAATTTAAATAGAAATTCGGTGCTTCAAAATCAAAAGTCCCGTAATTGTAGACCCAGTCGATACCCAGATCAGGGTCCTGAACACGGAAAGCACTATGGCCAAAGGAAGCGTAAAGTTCCTGACCGGGTCCACAGGTAATTACACTTATCTGGGCATCCGGAGTGACACCGGCAGACTGGGAAAAGCCCGTAAAGCTCAGCCAGAGAAAAACCAGGGAAATACTTCCTTTTACTTGCATTCCGCGATTGAGGGATAAAGTGAAATTCCTTCTTTCCGCAAATATCTGAATAAAATATCGTACCAATCCGTTAGATTAAAAATTATGTTATTTTTACTGAAATAATGACACATGAGGCGACAAATCCCAAATGGCATTACCCTGCTGAACTTGCTTTGCGGGTGTATTGCCACCGTATTTGCTGTTCTTAATCAGCTTGATTTGGCGGCTTTGTTTGTTCTTTTCGGAATTATTTTTGATTTTTTGGACGGATTTGCTGCCCGGGCTCTCCATGTGCAAAGTGATCTGGGCATTCAGCTGGATTCACTGGCCGACATGATCACGAGCGGACTTGTCCCCGGCATCGTGATGTTTCAACTGCTGGGGATGTCACAAACGGGTGGATGGAATCTTGATTTTGCCCCCCAAACTTCAGGGGGCGTACCGTGGATGGGTATTAAAATCTCTTTGCTCCCATTCCTTGGTTTTCTGATCACCATGGCATCCGCCTACAGATTGGCCAACTTCAATATTGATGAAAACCAGGTTTCCTCATTTATCGGATTACCCACTCCGGCAAATACACTGCTCATAGTATCACTCCCTCTGATCCTGCTGTATCACGGGAATGATTTTCTAAATGGTATTATCCTCAATCAATGGTTCCTGATAGGGCTGACCCTCCTGAGTTGCTACCTCCTGAATTCGAAGTTGGAACTATTCGCCTTAAAGTTTAAGAACTGGAGTTTTAAAGATAACGGGCAGCGATACATCTTTATAATTGTGAGTCTTGTGTTGCTTATGACGGTTAAATTTTTAGCGGTTCCGGCTATCGTGGTCTTTTATATTTTGAGTTCCATGGTTGGCAAACTCAGTTCAAATAATAGGGTTTAAACACCCTGGTAAGCTTTCTAAATACCTCCAATGATTAAAAAACCTGGCGAGAAATTCACAGATATCTTCAGAAAAAATATGCCGGATGCTTTTGTTTTTGCCCTTCTCCTTACGCTGTTTACTGCCTTGGTGGCCTTTTTCTGGATGGGCACCCCTCCTTTTAAAATAATTCAATCCTGGTACGACGGTTTCTGGACATTGCTGGAATTTGGAATGCAAATGGTATTGCTTATTATTACAGGGTACAGCATTGCCTTGTCCCCATTGATGGAAAAGGGCATCGACAGGCTTTCCACGCTGCTTAAAACGCCCCGGCAGGTATATTTTACCGCTGTCATGGTTGGATTTCTGTTGTCCATGGTCAGTTGGGGCTGGTTAATTATCACCGCCGTTTTTGCGAGACAGCTTGCATTGCGTATCAAAGGGATAAACTACCCTTATCTTATCGCCTGTGTATATTTTTCCATGATCAGTTGGGTGGCGGGGCTTTCAAGTTCTATTCCGCTGCTTTTGAATACGAAAGGAAACTTCCTGATTGAGGAGGGTATCTTGTCGGAAACCATACCGACCACATTTACGCTGGGTTCTCTGCTGAATATATGGATGATTATCCTGTTCCTTGCCGTGGGGCCTTTGCTGATGCTTTTACTTGCCCCAAAGAACACAAATAAAATGGAAATTAATGACCTGATGGTCTCGGAAGAAATGGGCGGGGAGCGTTCCATTGC
>DATGCB010000242.1:0-10847 GCA_035312365.1 Eudoraea sp.
GATCGGTGAGAGCTCAAGGCCACGGCTCAGCAATTCATCAAAGTCTTCTGCTTTATAAACAATGGATGCCCCTGCCCCACCCAGGGTATAGGATGCCCGTATTACCAGCGGAAACCCAAATTCCTGGGCAATTTCCTTGCCCTGCAGAAAGGAAGTCGCCGTGGATTGCGGTGCCATCCCTATCCCAATTTTAAGCATCAGCTCACGGAACTTTTCCCTGTCTTCCGTAATGTTAATCGCTTCAATGTCCACCCCGATGATGTCAATGCCGAAATCTTCCCAAATGCCCCTTTCCCCCGCTTCAATACATAAATTCAGCGCGGTTTGTCCTCCCATGGTAGGCAGTACGGCATCCAGTTCTGGATGTTTCTTAAGGATTTCCACAATCGATTTGGTCGTCAGGGGAAGCAGATACACATGATCCGCCATAGACGGATCGGTCATGATCGTGGCCGGATTGCTATTGATGAGCACAGTTTCTATCCCGTCCTCCCTCAGTGACCTTAAAGCCTGTGAACCGGAATAATCGAACTCACATGCCTGTCCGATAATTATGGGTCCCGAACCGATGATAAGTACCGACTTTATGTTTTTTCTCTTAGGCATTCTTCGTGGTATTTATTAGGCCCTGTTACCTACGGTTTGGCACAACTCAGTAAAACAAGGGCAAAAAAAAGGTGCTACTTTAAGAAAGTAACACCGGTTTATTTAAAAAATTAAATCATTATTTTTTGTGTCGCATCTCAGAGGATACACTTAATTTTTTTCTTCCCTTGGCTCTTCTCCTTGCCAAAATCTTTCTTCCGCTAACCGATGCCATGCGTTCCCTGAAACCATGCTTATTCTTGCGCTTCCTCTTAGATGGCTGATATGTTCTTTTCATGCGTTACTTTTTATCGTACATAAGGATCACATCGCTGTGAATATTTCGCGTCTACCTCCGCAAAATCTGGGCGCAAATATACGAAGAGTTTTTTCTTTGCCAAATTGAAATATAAAATATTTCGGATTGTTTTTATTACTTTTGCGGCAGCATAAAAACAATGCCCCACACACATGAAAAAAGTGTTTACCCTTCTGGTTTTTACCCTGTGCAGTAGCTTGCTATTTGCACAGACCACCCTGGAATACCACCTGAAAAAAGGAGATACCTTCACTATAAGACAGAATGCCCATCAGATCATCACCCAGGAACTCGACGGGGCTGCACATAAGATCACAAATAGAATCAACGGATTGATAGAATTTAAGGTTTTAGGGAAGGTTGCCGGTCACTATGAACTTAGCATTACCTTCAGGGACCTGCACCTGAATATGACATCAAGCATTCAGGGGGAACTTATGAATGTTAACGCACAGGAAGTATCGGAAGAGAATATACAGTCTAAGATCTTCAACAGCCTCCTCAATATTCCCATACAAATGATCCTGGCCAAAAATGGCGATATCATTGAGGTACACGGAGGAGATAGCCTGGTTTCAAGAATGGCCAGTTCGTCCGGGATCCAGGATGCGTTTTCTCTGAACCTGATGAAAAAATCGCTGGAAAAAGAATTTGGGTCCGAAGCACTGTCCCAGAGTTACAAGCAAATGACCTATATATATCCCGACCAGATAGTTAATGTGGGAGATAGCTGGGAAAACGAATATGCAGGAAAACTTTCTGCTAAAAATGTCTGGACACTCGATGCTATTACCATTGATCACGCCCTGATAACGGGAAGGTCGTCTGTTTTAATGGATGTGAAGGAAGTGGCAACCACAATGAGATTGGAGGGGACGCAGGAAACTTCGATCACCACTGATTTCAGATCGGGATTTATTAAATCGATGACCGTAACAGGGAGCTCGGAAGGGATTTCAACCATGGCACAAATAGGCGATCAGGAGATACCTACGACCATCGCATCAACGATCACATACGAACTGGTAGAAACCATGCCTTCGCACTAAATAAAGGAATAGTATGTTTCATAAAAATATTAAAATGGTACTTGCCGGCATGATCGTCGCCCTTGCCGTTTATCAGTTTATTGAAGGGTATATTGGCAATGGGATTTCCCTGATATTCCTTGGATTGATTTTTGTTTTTCTCTATTTCCGAAATGAAATTATCTTGCTTTCTTTCCTGCGCATGCGAAAGCAGGATCTGGCCGGGACCGAAAAATGGTTATCCAGAATTAAAAACCCGGAAGCTGCCCTGACCAAAAAACAGCAGGGGTATTACAATTATTTATACGGGATCATTTTTTCTCAAAAGAACCTTACCCAGGCGGAAAAATATTTTCGAAAGGCCCTGAAGCTGGGTCTTAATATGGATTATGACGTTGCCATGGCGAAACTGAGCCTGGCAGGGATCGCCATGCAAAAGAGGCGCAAAAGAGAGGCTACCACCCTACTGCAGGAAGCCAAAAAGCTCGACAAGAACAATATGCTGACGGAGCAGATAAAGATGATGCAGCAACAAATGAAAAAGATCTAGCAGGCAGCTATACTCCTTTACATTTACTAAAGGGGTGGTCCTGTAAATGACACCACAAATCTATAGAAGGGGTCCCCAAAGCCTTGCGAATGATTCCTTTAATCTGCGACCGGTGCTGCGGTCCTGCCATCTGGCGAGGGTTACCTCCTCACAATCCTTGAGATCCTCCAAAAATACCTGTTTGAGCTCCAGGGCCGTACTTTTTGCATAGAACAGGGCATTTATTTCGAAGTTGATGGAAAAGCTGCGGTAGTCCAGATTCGCCGTGCCTATGGTGGTGAACAAATCGTCAATGACCATGGTCTTTGCATGAACAAAACCTTTCGTATATCTGAACATCCTGATATTGGATTTCAATAGTTGCTCAATGTAGGAATCCGACGCATATTGGGCCCCCAGTGAATCGGACCGGTATGGAATGATGATCCGGACATCGATGCCGCTTCTGGCGGCGGTAGTGAGCGCCGTAATGATCTGATCATTGGGAACGAGATAGGGGGAAGTGATATAAACATACTCCCGGGCTCCATTGATAGCCGCAAAAAGAGCCTCCATAATATTGGCCCAATCCGTGTCCGGCCCGCTTGCGGCAATCTGAACGGCCACGGCATCCCCTGTCTCCCAGGTACAATCAGGAAACAGGCTATGATCAATGATAAGGGTTGCTTCCGACACAAATTCCCAACTCAGTAAAAATGAAGATTGAAGGGCGCCTGCCGCACTGCCTTCCAGTCGGACATGGGTATCGCGCCAATAGCGCTCATTATCATAGGTGTTATCATATTTTTTTTCAAGATTAATACCCCCCACATATCCGATCTTCCCATCGATGATCACAATTTTTCTGTGATCCCTGTAGTTGAATTTGCTGGTGGAGTTTGAAAACATCACAGGCATAAATGCAAAGTATTCAATCTCACTTTGCTTCAGTTTCGCCTTTGTTTCCCTGGAAATAGTACTACCTACATCATCATAAATAAGCCTGACATTTACCCCCTCTTTTGCCTTTTGGCACAGGAGGTCAATGATCTCCGCGCCCAGTTGATCATCTACCACCACAAAGTATTCCAGGTGGATATGGTTCCTTGCATTTTTCAGGTCCTCCCTTAATTGCGCAAACTTTTGTTCTCCGTTGATCAGGATACGGACGTCATTGTTATAGGTTAGTACCGCCTTTTCATTATTTCTCAGCAAATTATACATCTTGAACAAAGATTCCCCGAAGGTTTCCTCAAATTCTTCCCGCTCCCCTGGGTGAAGCCCGAATTTTTCCCGCCATTCTTTGAGCCTGGAACTGTCCAGGAAGTATTTCTTTTCAAAGATTTTATTTTTTCTGTAGTCCCGGCCGAAGAAATAATAAACCAGTAGCCCCAGAAATGGGAGCGTCGCAAGGGCAAAGAGGTAAGTGAGGGTTTTAACAGGGTTCCTGTTCTTTAATACAATCAGGATCGAAAAGACGATGACCAAGGCATAATTCAGCACTATTAAAACCTGCCAAATATGGCCCTTAAGGAAACTGAGCATTACTCAGACACTTTGTAATACCCTTTGTTTGGTATCTCTATGGTATATTTTTTTCCTGAGGCATTATTTAAATGCGGCTCGCGCAACCATGGATTATGCCTTTTAAGGATCTTGTAGTTAATCTCGTATTGTTGCGCAAAATCAGCAAAGCTCAGCACAGATTCCGCCACCTCAACTTTAAAACTGGGAACCGCCGAATACATATCTTCTTTTTCGATCTCAAAACCATATTTTCCAGGGTTGGAGAGGATTTCTTTGATCGCCATTATCCGGAACACATAGCGGCCGGTTTCTTCCCCTAACAAAAGGTCGTAATAATCATCCACCTGCTGTATGCCCATATATTTGCTGATCGCTCCCGGGCCGGCATTGTAAGAGGCTGCTGTGAGGGTCCAACTGCCATATTTTTCTTTCCATTTTTTCAAATACCTGCAGGCCACTTCTGTCGATTTTTCGAGGTGGTACCGCTCATCCACATTGGCATTGATTTCCAGGCCATATTCCTTTCCGGTTGTTTTCATGATCTGCCAAAATCCGGTAGCCCCGGCGTGTGAAACCACATTCTGAAGTCCGCTTTCTGCCACGGCAAGGTATTTGAAGTCATCAGGAACACCGTTTTTTGCCAAAATTGGCTCAATCACCGGAAAATACTTGTGGGCCCTTTTCATCAATAATAACGCATTGGACTGCCAATAGGTGTTTACCAGGAATTCCCGGTCTATCCGTTCCATAACTTCCGGATCTTCCTGTGGTACCGGTTCCCCCGCAAAATTGAGATCCTCGGGAATATCTATTGCGGATATCCTGTATTCGTTAGCCACATTTTTGTCTTCCTCCGATTGTGTGCTTTGAGGCAGTTGAACGGAAGAAAATGCATTTGACCGCTGAACGGCAAACACCAGGGTGCTAATGACCACCATCACACCCAAAAGCATCAAGATATTTTTCAAAAACTTCATTGTTATTGTCTGTTTGTAATTCAAAGGTATTAAATAGAACTCCCATCTTCCAAAATAATTGTTGGCAATCGTTCATTAAACCATTTATATCTATGAATGATCATCGTGTGCGTGCCGTTCTCCACCACAATGCAATCCTTAATGTGCTGTATGGGAAAAACAGCATCCTTTTCCCCGTGGATATGCACAAGGTTCGGGGGATATTCGGTCTGTTGCCAATGGACGATCTGGTCAATAGACCAGTCTATATAATATTTATCCTTTATGGACAGATACTTTTCATACAATTCAAGCCTTTTGGTTACCGTTTCACCGAAGGCATATTTTGAAAGCAATTCCAGGTTATTGACCAGGCCGGTGGGCAACAACTTATGTATTTTGGTATATTTCGCAAAGATCAGTCGCCTGGGCAATTCATCTTTTTTCTTTACACTGGAAATAATGATCACTTTTCTTGCAGGAATACACCTGGCCATTTCCTGTACTATGATCCCTCCAAAGGAGACACCCACCAAAACCGGATGCTCATGCACTACCTTTTCACACAATTGCCGGGCATACTGATTCAGGGTCATACCCTTATCAGGAACAAACCAATCTAATAAGTGCTGCTCAAACTGTTCCGGGGGCAGGGATATGTTTTTAAAAATGCTGGAATTGGCGGCCAGGCCGGGCATAAAGTACACGTGGATTCTGGATGACTCCATTGGTTGTAAACTCTCCTTTTTGCTAGGAAATTAGCATTTTTTTTGTTAGTTTTGTATTCGCAACATTATTTTCACCTCAACCCTGTAATTGAATTATCATACGTGTACCTTATAGAAAATTACGATTTGAGAACGTCGTATTTTTTTATCTGAAACCAAAATTAAATCAAACTATATGAATGAAGTAACAATTAAGGACAATAGTTTTTTACGCCAATTTGAAACAAGGGTTGATGGACATTTAGCCAAGATTGAATACTCATCCCAGGAACGTAAAGTATTTTTGACAAAGTTGGTTATTCCGGATGAAATTTCAAATGAAGGGTTTAGAGAGGATTTTATTAAATCCGTTTTGCATCACATTCAGGGACAGAACCTCAGGGTGGTTCCTACAAGCCCTCAGATAGCAGGGTTTTTAAGAAAGAACAGACAGTATAAGGAAATGCTTCCCGTAGGTATAAGAATCTGATCTGAGTACAAAGGCATTTATTTCATCCCGCTTCGCAGAGCGGGTTTTTTTGTACCTTGATATTGCGGGCCGGGGGAACTGCCTGCCAACAGGTATTGGAGGGTCAAAGCGATTCCGGACCTTGTGGGTTCCGGAGGGGAGGGCGAAGTAATCGTGTAAAAATCAGGAATGCGGATGAGATCACTGCCACAACCATCACTGCGGTTGAAATGATCCACACACATTTTAGGTCAGCCGGAAGGTAAGGCACCAACGACATCATTTGCGAACTCAAAGCGGACCAGCCCGTCTTCATCAATCCTGGTTAGTTCAATCTTGTGAAGGGTGTTGATAAGTTGGGGATCCCAGGGCGTTTTTACCTTTACATAGTTCTCAGTAAAACCATGGATGTATCCCCCCTTGTTTTCTCCTTCGAAGAGTACCGTTCTGCGGGTGCCCATCTGACTTTCGTAAAAAGCCCTTCTTTTCTTCGCAGATAACCCCCTGAGCATTCTGCTCCGTTTATTCCTTACGTTTTTGGGCACTGCCCCCTCCATGGAAGCAGCAAGTGTATGATCGCGTTCGGAATAGCTGAAAACATGCAAATAAGAGATGTCCAGGGTATTGAGAAAGTGATAGGTAGCCAGAAAATGTTCCTCTGTTTCCCCCGGAAAGCCAACAATGACATCAACACCGATACACGCATGCGGCATTACCTTCCTTATCCTCCTGATCCTATCCGTATACAGGTCCGTCAGATAACGTCTGCGCATCAGTTTCAGGATCTCATCACTGCCGCTTTGCAGCGGAATATGGAAGTGGGGCACAAAGGAATTGCTTCCTGCGACAAAATCGATGGTCTCATTTTTCAACAGGTTGGGTTCAATAGAGGATATCCTTAACCGGTGGATACCTTCTACCTTATCCAATTCCATCACCAGGTCCAAAAAGGTATGCGCGTGTTTTTTGTCTCCAAATTCTCCCTTGCCGTAGTCTCCGATATTGACCCCGGTCAGGACAATCTCTTTGATGCCCCTGGCGGAGATTTCTGCGGCATTCTGCAAAACGTTTTCCAGGGTATCACTACGCGATATTCCCCTTGCCAGCGGAATGGTACAATAGGTGCATTTGTAATCGCAGCCATCCTGGACTTTTAGAAAGGCCCTGGTCCTGTCCCCGATGGCATATGAGCCCACATAGAAGTCGGCCTGCTCAATTTCACAGGAATGAACTTCTCCAAAATCCTTTTTTGTCAGATCATAAACATATTCCGTGATCCTGAACTTTTCTGTTGCTCCCAGTACCAAGTCCACCCCATCCACCGCAGCCAATTCCTCAGGCTTTAGTTGAGCGTAACATCCGATAGCGGCTACAAAGGCTTCGGGATTCACTTTTTGAGCCTGTTTGACGATGGTCTTAAATCGCCTGTCCGCATTTTCGGTGACCGAACAGGTATTGATAACGTAAAGATCCGCGAATTCCGTAAAGTGGACGCGCTCAAAACCTTCGCTGGTAAAACCCCTGGCAATGGTGGAGGTTTCCGAGAAATTGAGCTTACATCCCAAGGTATAAAATGCGACCTTCTTCTTCATTTTTGCCTTTTATTCAGGGACCGCAAAGATAAGCATCTAATGTGAATTACCTAGCACCAAGGAGGATGGAGGAACATGCTATTGTTGATTGATAACTATCTTTTGTTTCCCGTTTACTTAATCAATAGGCCCGCCATTTTTTTGTTATTTCAAAAACATGATTGAGGATATCGGCATCCATCTCATCAAAGGTCACATGTCTCCGGGCCATCATCACCTTGGCTGCCTCAAAGGCCTTTCTGGGGAGGTAGGTGGTAAAGCCAGACGCTCCGCCCCAACTGAAACTGGGGACAAAATTCCGTGGAAATCCGGGGACGTAGATATTGCAGTTGACCCCGATGACGGTCCCGGTATTAAACATGGTGTTGATGGCCGTCTTGCTGTGATCGCCCATCATAAGCCCGCAAAATTGAAGGCCGGTATGTTCAAATTTTTCGGTAGCATAATTCCATAAGCGTACCTGGGCATAATTATTTTTAAGGTTAGAATTGTTCGAATCCGCTCCTATATTACACCATTCGCCAAGGACAGAATTCCCCAGGTAACCATCGTGCCCCTTACTCGAATATCCGAAAATCACCGAATTGTTGATCTCGCCGCAAACCTTACCAAAAGGGCCTACCGTCGTTGGGCCATAGATCTTAGCCCCCATTTTGACCACCGCTTTATTACACAATGCAAATGCCCCCCTGATAAGGTTTCCTTCCATTACTTCTGAATCCTTCCCGAGGTAGATAGGGCCTTCGCTGGCATTTAAAATACTGTATTCCACCTTCGCCCCATCTTCCAGAAAAATATTTTCCGGATGGATAAGATGGTTGGTCCCGGAAACAGGAGCACTCTTTCTGCCCCGGGTGATCAGGTCGTAATCGGCCTGGAGGGCCTCCCCGTTCCTGGAAAAAATATCCCAGGTATTTTGTATCCGCAGTAACTTTTCCTCAAAGTGAATGGCCCTGTACCCGCTGAAATCCATAGCCTCTTCAGGATGTCCGGTGGTATAGGCAACCACCGCATCTTCATAGTATATGACCTCCTTGCTCTTAAGCTGCTTTACCAATGTTATAAGTTGGGCATTTGGTACAACCGCACCATTCAGGAGCACGTTCTCCGGCTGCTTTACCAGGGGGAATTTCCTGGACAGGTAGGCCTCTGTTTTACTCGAAGTTGTGGTTCCCAGGTATTTTTCCCACTTTTCCCGAACGGTCAGTATACCAATCCTGATGTCGGCAACAGGTCTCGTAAAAGTGAAGGGCAATAAGGAATTTCTTGAGTCTCCGTCGAACAGGATATAATTCATGGATGGAATTTTGAGTAAAAATAAAAAAAGTCACGCTTAAGCGTGACTTTAATTCCATTATATCATAAGGAATTGATTATTCTTCCTCATCGCCGGCTTTGGTTTCTTCAGCTCTGGGTTTTGGCGTTTCTGCAACCGCCGAAACATTCACCTCCGGAGCCTTGGCAGCCGCAGGTACTTCCTCCTTAGCCTTGGCGGAGGAGACTGTGTCCTCAGCAGCCTTAGCGGAAGAGACTGTGTCCTCAGCAGCCTTGGCGGAGGAGGCTGTGTCCTCAGCAGCCTTGGCGGAAGAGACTGTGTCCTCAGCAGCCTTGGCGGAGGAGGATTTCTTAAATTTATCGTACTTGCTTTTAAACTTATCAATACGCCCAGCGGTATCCACCAATTTCGCTTTCCCTGTATAATAAGGGTGGGAAGTTCTTGAAATTTCCAACTTCACCAGGGGATATTCAACACCTTCCAAGGTAAGGGTTTCCTTTGTTTCCGCTGTAGATTTTGTGATAAAAACATCGTCATTTGACATGTCTTTAAAGGCGACCAGCCTGTAATTTTCCGGGTGTATATCTTTTCTCATTACTAAAACTTAAGTACGGTCTGAATTTTTTCAGGCTGCAAATTTAGGTTATTTTTCAGGAAACAACAATTTTAATTCTCAAAAAAGAAAGCAAAAATTGTACCTTGTAGATGTAACAAAACAACCGCATCAACAACTAACCAAGTAAACATTAAAAATCAAAAACAACATGGAAGAAAATCAACCAAAAACGGGAAAATTTGCCTTAAACTACGGGTTATTGCTCGGAGGAGTAAGTGTAGCCTTCGCCTTTATCCTGTACACCATGGACCTTCATTATCAGGGAGGATTTTCAGTGCTGGGCGTCAGCGTGGTTTTAATGCTGGCAGCTATCATCCTTGGAATGCTTCAATTTAAAAAGGCCAACAATGGGTTCATGTCCTTTGGCCAGGGATTGAAAATTGGCGTTGGTATTTGTCTTGTCGGGGGGATCGTCGGCGTCCTTTTCAACCAGTTGCTGATCAACGTAATTGATCCGGAGGCCATGAACAAAGCCTTCGAATTCCAGCGATCACAGTTGGTGGAAACTACCAACTTAACTACAGAGCAAATAGACGCCCAGCTTGAAATGGGTAAAAAATTTGCCACACCAATGATGCAGGTAGCATTCGGGTTGATCGGCAGCCTTTTTCTTGGGTTTATCCTATCCCTGGTCCCGGCATTAGTCATTAAAAAACAACAACCGGAAAATTAATATTTGTACTTTTGAAAGGAATTATCCATAGGCATCTATGAATTTATCCATTGTAATTCCTTTACTCAATGAGGAGGAATCCCTGAGAGAGCTCCATGATTGGATTGTAAAAGTGATGCAATCCAATCATTTTTTATATGAGATCCTCTTTATCGATGACGGGAGTACCGACAGGTCGTGGAGTGTTATCTCGCAGTTAACCCATGAGAATCCCAACGTAAAGGGGATCCGTTTCCAAAAAAACTTCGGCAAGTCCCAGGCACTTCACGCAGGGTTTAAGGCCTCAAAAGGAGATGTCATTATTACCATGGATGCCGACCTGCAGGATAACCCGGAAGAAATCCCCGAACTTTACGACCTTATCACGGAGGAGAAATACGATCTTATTTCCGGCTGGAAAAAGAAACGCTATGATTCGGTAATCACCAAAAACATCCCTTCAAAGCTCTTTAACTGGGCAGCACGGCGAACCTCCGGGGTACAACTGCACGATTTTAACTGCGGCCTTAAGGCATTCAGGAAAGAGGTTGTTAAATCCATTGAAGTTTCCGGGGAAATGCATCGTTATAT
>DATGCB010000243.1:0-3847 GCA_035312365.1 Eudoraea sp.
AATGGCCTTAAGGTCCTGGATTCGTATGGGTTTGGTAAGGATATCGCACACATATTGCTGGTATTGACCGGCCAATACCCGATACTCTTCTGAAACTGATGAAGTGACGATGACAACATCGATATTCAGGGGTAAGGATTCCAGTGTCATGAATTCAAGAAATTCAAAACCCGTCATTTCAGGCATACTAACATCTAACAATACCAATACGGGACCCTGGATGTCTGGGTTAAACCTAAGATCGTCCAGGGCCTCCTCGGGATTCGTAAACGATTTCACCTTTTCCTCTAAACCCAATTGCCTCAGCAATACCTGATGCATCAGATTCACAACTTCCATGTCATCCACCAGGTAAATTCTATTATACATATGATCAACTTTAAGATTCCTGCAGGAAGGTAAGTCAGAAGCCGGGAATCATAAAAACTTTGTTGCAAACCTTCGCAAACCAGGTATTAAAGTTAAGATACTTGTGGTTTCTCACTTCATATGAAAGAAATTTCCACTTATTTGTGTGCGGTGTTCTGGATAATCAAAACGGGGCTTTGGAGTTTATCGACCTATTGATTTCGATCAACGGAATGTGTACATTTGAAGATAACACGACTTTTTACCCAATGAAAAAGACGATCCTGATCTTTGGAAGTTTAGCGGCAATCCTTTTTTTGCTGTTTGAACTTAACAAGCTTTCTCTTTGGGGCACTGGCAATGGCCCGGAGGTTTTAATGGTGCTTTCGGGACTGTTGTTCATTGGGATTGGATTTCTTCTTAGCAGATTCCTGTCTGGTAAAAAGGAAATCCGGAAAGTTCGGGGTTTAAAGAAGTCGAATCTGACCAAACAAGAACATCGGGTACTCCTTCTTATGATGAACGGACGCTCAAACAATGAAATCGCACAGCAGCTGTTTATATCCGAAAACACAGTAAAAACGCATGTCTCCCATATCCTCGCCAAACTTAAGGCTAAAAGGAGAACTGAGGCTGTTAAGATAGGCCGGGATCTCAATATTATATAGGGATAGGATCCGTAGTACTTTAGTTGTATTTCCGCTCAGCTTATAAAAATGGTACTATTGAGGGAAGTTTTTTAGGTACGAATGATGTAAACTTGCGGTGACGTCAGCAGATGGAACATATGCCAAATTACGTATTGCGATATGGCCTGATCGGAGGAACTATCTCCATTGCCCTGGGACTGATCAATTGGTTTACCATTGCGCAATCCTACGGCCCGAAGGTTTCTCAAACCACGGGCTACCTGACGGTCATCCTCTCATTAATGTGCGTTCCCCTGGGGATCAGATATTTTAGGGATAAACTTAATGGCGGAACCATATCGTTCTCAAAAGGATTCAGGATCGGACTTGGGATCACTACTATATTTTCCCTGATCACCTTCCTGTATAGCGCCCTTTTTTTTGTGTTTGCAGGGGATACCTTCGATCAATGGACCAAAAAGGGACTTTCCAAAACGGAGTTAATTGAGATGCAACACAGATTGGAAGAAACACCGGATTTTGCATTGACTCCCTGGTTCCAGGCTTTCATCCTTTTCCTGACTGTTTTTTTGATCGGTGTAGTCATCAACCTGGTGAGTTGCCTACTGCTTAAACGCTCTGAAACAGATTCGGTATTAAAATAAATCTTTAGAAAATCATCAAAAATACTTTATAATGGAAATAAAAGATTTAGTACGAACGTGGTTCCGGAAATGGGAAACAGGGGACTTTCAGAATATTCCCATCAGTGAAAACTTCAGGCACACCAGCCCGTTTGGGACCATAGAGGGTAAAAAAGAATATCTGAAGCTGGTTGAGGCCAATAAAGACAAATTTTTGGGACATCGGTTTGTCATCCATGATGAGATTTATGGGCAAGATAAAGCCTGCGTCCGTTACACGGCCATCCATGGGGACACCAGTTATGAAGTAAGTGAGTGGTATTTCCCCGAGCGAGGTCTTATAGGCGAAATTATAGCGCATTTTAACATCGCAACCGAGATCCCGGCTAACCGTAAGCTCACAACATCTTAAGCTAATCAGGGATCAGCACCCTCCTACATTTAATTGTTTAATTACCCAATGCAACCCATGGCGTAATATTGAATTTCACTGAAGTTGTGCCCCTTTGCTTTTATTCTCCCGCTTCCCTCCCATCTGTTTCTCAGGCCTTTGGCAGCAAATGACACCCACCCCTAAGTCTGCAAAGTTGAGCTTGGCGTTACGCGTCAGACAACATATTGGCAAGGGCATCGATTGATATCAAAAAAAGAATACCTATATTACTTTTTATTCTGTATCACCATTCCAACCTGAAGCAAAAATAATGGCCGGCAAAAAGAAGTTTGGAACATTTGCAGGGGTCTTTACACCTTCCATATTAACCATCCTCGGCGTTATCATGTATATGCGCCTGGGCTGGGTTGTAGGCAATGCCGGTCTGTTAGGCGCCATTGTCATTATTATCATCGCCCATGTCATCGCGGTTACTACGGGATTAAGTGTGTCCTCAGTGGCCACAGACAAAAAAATAGGGGCAGGTGGCATCTATTATGTGCTTTCGCGAAGTATGGGAATCCCCATTGGGGGGTCCATTGGTATTGCCCTGTATGTTGGAACCGCATTTTCCATTGCGCTGTATTTAATTGGTTTTTCAGAGAGCTTTAATGCGTATTTCAACCTGGGGATGTCGGTTGATGACTTTAGGTTCACGGGGACCCTCGCGCTGCTTGTGTTAACGGCATTGGCCCTGGTGAGTACTGCCGTGGCCCTCAAAGCGCAGTTTTTGATCCTGGCCGCCATTATCGTTTCCCTGGTTTCCATCTTTTTTGGAACTACCGAATTTGCACCGGAAACCGTACCCCTGTTTTCAACCACCGGGGCGGTACCTATGGAAGTGGTCTTTGCTATCTTTTTCCCGGCAGTTACCGGTTTTACGGCGGGAATAGCGATGAGCGGGGATTTAAAGGACCCGAAAAGATCCATTCCGGCAGGTACATTGTCCGCCATTGGGGTGGGGCTCCTGGTCTATATAGGACTTGCAGTTTATATGGGGTACACCATCAACCCCGAACTTTTAAAAACGGAGTATAATATTTTGATGAAAATAGCCCTGTTTGCTCCCGCCGTGGTAGCCGGAATCTGGGGGGCAACACTTTCTTCGGCATTGGGTGGAATTCTGGGCGGGCCAAGAATTTTACAGGCGATGTCAATGGATAAGGTAACTCCAAAAATATTTGGAAAAGGCCGTGGCAGGAATAATGAACCTGTAAATTCATTACTACTGGTATTTGTCATTGCGGAAGCCGGGATTTTAATCGGCGAACTGGATGTTATAGCACGGGTGGTTTCCATGTTTTATCTGACAGCCTATGGTTTTATCAATATCTCCTATTTTTTGGAAAGCTGGGCCAATCCCGATTTTCAACCGACATTCAAGATTAAGCGCTGGATTGGGTTATTGGGCTTTATAGCCTGTTTCGGGGTCATGTTCAAACTAGATATGATCGCAATGATTGCAGCCCTTGCCATCGTCGGAGGGCTCTATTTTGGCTTGCAGCGAAAAGAAGTGCAGTTGCAATCCAATGATGTCTGGAGGAGTGTTTGGGAAAATGTCGTGAACAAAGGACTAAAAAAAATAGACGCTAAAATGGATGAAAATTCAAATTGGAATCCCAATATCATTCTTTTCAGCGGTGAAAGTGATCATCAGTCTTACCTGCTGGAATTGGGAAAAACAGTTTCCGGCCGCACAGGAATAGTGACCAATTTTAAGCTAATTGTCAATAAGAAAGACGATACTCCATTGCGGAAAAGCGAGCAGATTGTAAGGGATGATTCATTTAGAG
>DATGCB010000244.1:0-2098 GCA_035312365.1 Eudoraea sp.
GATAAGCCGTTTGGGGTAAACGTTCCTATGTTGTATCCGGAGATTGATAAACTAATGGATATCATTGCGGAACACGGTGTTAAGATCGTTTTTACCTCCGCCGGAAATCCAAAGACATGGACAGGATTTCTAAAAGAAAAAGGGATCACGGTAGCACATGTAGTGAGCAGCGTAAAATTTGCAATGAAGGCTCAGGAAGCAGGGGTAGATGCCGTTGTGGCGGAGGGTTTTGAGGCCGGGGGACACAACGGTCGCGATGAGACCACCACCTTTACTTTAATTCCTTCGGTACGGGAAAAAATTGATATCCCACTGATCGCAGCAGGCGGAATAGCTACTGGCCGTTCCATGTTGGCAGCCATGATATTGGGAGCCGATGGGGTACAAATAGGGAGCAGGTTTGTTGCCAGCAATGAAGCGTCCTCTCACCAACTTTTTAAGGAGAGGGTAGTAGCGGCCGGGGAAGGGGATACACAACTTACCCTCAAAGAACTGGCGCCGGTACGGCTTATAAAAAACAAGTTCTATCGGGATGTTCAGCAGGCCTATGCACAATGTGCCTCTCCCGAAGAATTAAGAGATCTGTTGGGAAGAGCGCGTGCCAAAATGGGAATGTTTGAGGGAGATCTTGAAGAAGGAGAATTGGAAATAGGGCAGGTGTCAGCGCTCATCCGCGATATTAAACCCGCCGCTCAGATTGTCTCGGATATCATCCTGGAATTCGAAGAGGCCGTATCTTTTACCGGGAGACTGGCCTGAACCCGATGCAGCTATTCACCTGGTTAACTTTACCCGCAGCACATATCGATCTGCCGTAATATAAAGGACGGATTTATCTTCATTGAACGCACAATTGGAGGTAGCTTGTCCTGTGTTTATGCGTCCTAAAGCCTCTCCGGAGGGTGCAAAAATAAACACCCCTCCGGGCCCGGTCCCAAATACATTTCCGGAGGCATCCACTTTTAATCCGTCGGGCAATCCTTTGTGATCTGCGACCAGTTCCGTCGCATCATATAATACACTTCCCTCTCCAAGGGTCCCGTCCTCCTCCACAGTAAAAACAGTCCAAATGGCCTCCTCCGGATCCGAATTGGCCACGTAAAGCCTTTCCTCATCGGGGGAAAATGCAATACCATTGGGCCTTGAAAGTTGGTCGGTCAACAGGGTCACTTTTCCACTCTGATCTAATCGATATACCCCCTGAAAGGGCAGCTCTTTTCCGGGGTCGTTCATTTGTTTGGGCAGTCCGTAAGGGGGATCCGTGAAGTAAAGGTCCCCGTTGCTCATGTAGACCGCATCATTGGGGCTGTTAAAGCGCTTGCCGTTAAACTGCCCTGCAAGTACAGTAAATTCAGGTTTAGGGTCTCGAATGCCGCCATTCATCCTGGCGACCTGCCGCTCCCCGTGCTGACATAGGACCAGCGCCCCGTCCCTGTCCTGTATTAAACCGTTTGCCCCTGGTTCGGCTCCTTTAAAATCTTCTCCTAGATAACCTGATGGTTGAAGATAAACCGAAGCACCTTCTCCCTCCTTCCAGGCATAAACGGCATTCCTGGGGATGTCCGAATAAAGTAACATTTCATGATCCGCCAGCCAAAGGGGACCTTCCGTCCAGTCATGTCCGTCTGCCAGTATTTCTATATTGGCATCCTTCGGGATAACGGACCATAACCGGTCATTGAATGCCTCAATGTTCCCTTCTTCCAATATCGGAAAGGAGGTACCGGAAACCCGGGGTTCCGATGGATCTTCTTTTTTGATTTCCCTGCATCCCATAAAAAGAAAAATGGAAAGGACATAATAGGTTGCATAAAATTTAATTCTCATAATTTTTGGTATTTGATGTATTTAGTGGCAAGGGAACGCCAGGAAGGGTACCGCTGCTGACAATGTACAAGATATTGAATAAATTCTAATCCTGTAACCTTCGAATATCTTTAGTCAGGCGGATAATTTCCTCATCTTTTGTACCGTCATAAATACCCCTGATTCGCCGGCTGGTGTCCACCAGGACAAAATTTGGCGTGTGTATAAATTCCTGCAAGGCGCCATCCCCTTCATCGTTCACCGCGAAATAACTTTTCCTGGCCAGGTCATA
>DATGCB010000245.1:0-10732 GCA_035312365.1 Eudoraea sp.
AAAAGCCCTTGGTCAAAGCTAAATGTATCTGGTCATTGGTTGTCTGCTGATAGGCATGGAGTGTAAAAAGACCAAAACGGGTCTGCACCTCAAAGGATTCCTTTTTAATGATCAGGCTGTCATGACGCATTCGGTAGGCGATCAGATCTTCGATGGACACCAATTTGAGATTAAATTTTTTGGCAACATCCGCCAAATGAGGCAGTCGGGCCATTGTACCATCTTCATTGAGGATCTCCACCAGGATACCCGCAGGTGCAAAACCGGCCAGCCGTGCAAAATCCACGGCCGCCTCCGTATGCCCGGTTCGTCTCAGGACGCCACCGTTTCTGGCCCGCAAAGGGAAAATATGTCCCGGCCTGCCCAGGTGCTGTGGCCTTGTTTTTTCATCGACCAGCGCCCGGATCGTTTTGGCGCGGTCATGGACCGAAATCCCGGTGGTGCAACCATGGCCTATAAGGTCGACAGATATTGTAAATTGCGTGTGGTGCAGGACGGTATTGTTTTCCACCATCATGGAAAGTTCCAGGTCCTTGCAACGCTCCTCTGTGATCGGGGCGCAAATAAGGCCCCTGCCATGCCTCGACATAAAGTTGATCATCTCCGGAGTCACCTTTTCAGCAGCCGCGATAAAATCACCTTCATTCTCCCGGTTCTTATCATCCACCACAATAATCACCTTTCCTTCCTTTATATCCCGGATGGCCTCTTTGATAGTATTCAATTGTATTTTTTCTTCCATATGTGCAATCATACCGCTGCGTCCTTTTTACTTTTAAACAATTCCCTGAAGAAATCAACCACATGTCCGAAACTCATCAGACCTCTGTCTGCCGTGGCCCTTCGGGTCAAAGAGATGCCCAAAGGTAACATTATTAGGGTAGAAAGCCATGCTCCGAGGATGGGATGGATATTTCCCTCCTTGGCATAATTCCCGGCAAATACCCCAAAGAAGTAATAGGCAAGGAACAAAACAATGGCTATCACCATGGGTAAACCCAATCCGCCCTTCCGGATGATAGCCCCCAACGGGGCACCTACAAAGAATAAAATGATGCAGGACAGGGCCAGCGCAAATTTCTTGTGCAATGACAGGATATGCATATTGTAGATCTTTTCATTGCGATCCAATTGCTCCTTCTTCCCGCGGATCGTATTCAATACGTTAGAGACGGTGTTGTTGGCGGAGCCCAGAAGTTGTGATCGTTGCCATTTCTGGTACAGGTCGAGGACGTTATCCACTGTTTTGGAGCGGGGGTCCGCCCCGGCAACCGGAGCCTTTTCCTGTTGCGTCATCGCCGAATCCGCCTGAACTTCATTGTCCGTCGAAAGGATCGTATCCTTCACGGACTTTGCGGGTAACGTATCCACCATGGTCACTGCGGGTAAAGAATCCACCATGGTCTCGGCGGATAAAGAATCCACCATGGTCTCTCCGGGTAAAGAATCCACCATGGTCTTTGAAGTAACCGTATCTTTTGGCCGGAGGGGAACAAAGGCGCCCATCCTGTTGGAAATATTCTTGGAAAATGCCCGGACCACCTGGAGGTTCGACCTCCGGAGGGAGTCGATATCCTTATTCAGCCTTGAGATGTTCTTCATCTTATCGGTCCTTACGTTGCGCTCTTCCTCCAGATCCTGATCATCCTGCGGGATCTCTATATTTATGGTATAGGTCTCAAAATTGGAACGGACAAATGGAAAATTTCGCCGGTTCTCCTTGGATTCGGATACCACATCTTCATAATAATGCCCGTCCTTAAGGACCAGCTGGATCACCGGGGAGCCCTCACTACTGATCAATTCTCCCGAGTTTGCCTTAATGACGGTGTTGTTCTTTTGCAAGTTCGATTTCTTATGGAGGATCACATTTTCCAGGTAGCGATCGTTCTCCCCGTATTTATTGTCCACCTTAATATTCATTCCCTCAAAATCACTGAATACCCCTTCCTCAATGACGGCGGCCGGCTTTACGGTGGCAATGTTCCTCCTGAGGTTATAGATCTTTTGTTCGGAAGCCGGAATGACATTATTGGCAAAGTAAAAGGTGACGCCCCCCAGACAGGTTACGAAAATGATCAGGCTGAGCATGGAGCGCTGCAGGGAAATACCAGAAGCCTTCATGGCGGCAAACTCGTAATTCTCGGCAAAGGTCCCGAAGGTAAGGATAGAGGATAACAGCACGGTCAGCGGCAGTACTTTTTCCGTGAGGTTGGGCATCAGGTAAAAAAGGAATTTACCGATGATCACCAGGTCGAGCCCTTTTCCGGCAAAGTCGTCAATAAACAACCAGATCGTCTGGAATATGAAGATAAACATCAGGATCACAAACGAACTGACAAAATTAAAAAGGAAACGCTTTAATATATAAAGATCTAATATCCTCAACGGCCTAATTTCTTATGATGTAGTACCCCTCATCCTGGTACTTGCTTTCATCAAAAGTAAATAAGGTTTTTGACAAGGGCTGATCAGTTTTAAAAGAATTAACAGTAATCGTGGTTTTCGTTCCATTCTTCCCGGTCTCGATAAGTTTGTAGATATGCTTGGTTTCGGCATCTATTCCCAGGAGGATGGAAGCTATTTCGGAATGAGTGTCAATCGGGACCAGCTTTACATACTGAATTTTCCGGCCCTGTACATTCTGGAGGATATCCCACGCATAACTATGGCCCTGCTTATAGAAGGTCAGCATTTTTGAGGGGGTGATCGTATTTTCTTCTTCGGACCGGTCTTCAATGGTCACTTCCTCATTTTCCGGAACCACCGTGTATACCTTTTTGCCGTCGTATAATTGCTGGGAGCCCAGGTAGTTGAACAGGTACTTGTCGTCCTGTAACGTAACGTCGCCCCGGGTTTCCGTATTGATGTTGGCTTCCGAATTGTGAAGTTCATATTTAAAATCGACAAATATATTGTCATAGCTCATCACCTTGTTATACACCTCATCAAGGAGGTCTTTGGCCTTCCCGGATTCCTGGGCGGATCCCACGGTCGCTGTCAAAGCCAGTATGAAAAAGAATAGTAGTCGTCTCATAGTATGTGTTTGTCTCATTTATTTTTTCCCGGTCTCCGATTTTCAGTCTTGTTATGCCGCTTGCACGATCCTTATTGAATCTACTGCTATGGTCTTTCGTTGCTTAGCAATTGATCCAGGGCATAGATATCGGATACCAGCACCTGTCTTGCCTTGCTGCCTTCAAACGGGCCAACGATGCCGGCTGCCTCGAGCTGGTCTATAATCCGGCCTGCGCGGTTATACCCCAGCTTCAACTTCCTCTGGATCAGGGAGGCAGAACCCTGCTGGGCGGTGACTACAACCTCAGCGGCATCTCTGAACATGGCATCTCTGTCCTCTATTGCATAATCAATACCTGTGCCAGAATCTTCACCAGAATATTCGGGGAGCAAATGCGCTTCGGGATATCCCCGCTGAGAACCGATGTATTCCGTTATTTTTGCCACTTCCGGAGTATCCACAAATGCACATTGTATACGGGTTACATCATTGCCCTGGGTAAATAACATGTCACCCCGGCCAATCAGCTGATCGGCCCCCTGTGAATCGAGGATGGTCCTGGAATCTATTTTCGATGTTACCCTGAACGCGATCCGGGCCGGGAAATTGGCCTTGATGATCCCTGTGATCACATTTACCGAAGGCCGTTGTGTTGCAATGATCAGATGTATACCAATGGCCCGTGCCAATTGGGCCAGGCGGGCGATGGGGGTTTCAACCTCCTTCCCTGCGGTCATGATTAGATCGGCAAATTCATCGATCACCAAAACGATATAGGGCAGGAACTTATGCCCTTCGTGCGGGTTTAATTTCCGCGCTTTAAATTTTACGTTGTATTCCTTGATATTCCGGACCATGGCAAGTTTCAGCAATTCGTACCGGTCGTCCATTTCAATGCAAAGGGAATTCAGGGTGTTGATGACCTTGTTGTTGTCCGTAATAATAGCCTCCTCCGAATCCGGAAGCTTGGCCAGGTAGTGCCGTTCAATTTTGTTGTACAGCGTAAGTTCCACTTTTTTCGGATCTACCAGGATAAACTTTACCTCGGCCGGATGCTTTTTATAAAGCAGGGAAGTCAATACTGCATTGAGGCCCACCGATTTCCCCTGCCCGGTTGCCCCGGCCATCAGTAAATGGGGCATTTTTGCGAGATCCACCACAAAAGTCTCATTGCTGATGGTCTTGCCAAAGGCGATCGGGAGCTGCATCTCGGCTTTCTGAAATTTTGAAGATGCAATCACGGATCGCATGGATACCGTCGTTGCATTTTTGTTTGGCACTTCTATTCCTATGGTCCCTTTTCCGGGGATCGGGGCAATGATACGGATACCAAGGGCGGCCAGGGAGAGGGCTATGTCGTCTTCCAGGTTCTTAATCCTGGAAATACGGATGCCGGCTTCCGGAACTATTTCATACAAGGTGACCGTAGGGCCGATGGTTGCCTTAATCTGGGCGATGCCGATCTTGTAGTTCTTCAGGGTTTCAACGATTCGGTTCTTATTCTCCTCCAGTTCTTCCTGATTGATGGTAATACCTCCCGACGACCCGTGGCGCTGGAGCAAATCGAGATGGGGGAACTTATAATTTCCCAATTCCAGGGTAGGATCAAATTCCCCGAAATCTTCCACCAGTTTTTCGGCGAGCACATCTTTTTCTTCCTTTTCCTCTTTGATTTTCTCAACCTGCATTTCAATGGGATCGTCAGCCGCCGGACCTTTGGGCCCGGATGTGCCATCTTCTTTATGCAGGGGGGGGATGTCCTCTTTATGCGTATAGGTATCAATAATGACCGGGGCTTCGTCTTCAGTGTCCAAAATCAGGGGTTCCGGATCCTTCCTCCCCTTGCGTTCCCCGGGTTCATTGCTTAAGGCTGTACTTTTACTTTTAAAATACCGGGCAACATTTTCCGGTGTGAATTTGAACAGGCGCACGAGAATGACCGTAAGTCCGAAAAGCAGGAGTAGCAATACCCCGATCTTACCGGTATAATCCTGAAGGAAGTCGTTCATTTCATACCCGACAAGCCCTCCCAATAATGGTTGTTCATAAGCAAAGAAACCGAGGGCAATGGAGATCCAGATACCGAACGTAAGGCCCCAAATCCACTTGCTCCACAACCCTTTTTTATCAATTCCAAGAAACAGGTACAGGCCCGTAAGGCACAATAAAAAAGCAAAAATAAAAGACGAGAGGCCAAAGCCTTTATACATAAAAAAATGGCTTACACTAGCCCCGAATTTATTAAGGAGGTTCCTGGCCTGTTCGTTCCTTTCCGTAAACTCCGTCAGCAAGCTTTGATCGTCCTGCCAGGTAAAATAATAGGAGATAAAGGAAAAAAACAGCGCCATACTGAGCAATACCAAAAGGCTGCCAAGTATGATTTTGTTCTGTTTTGAAAATGCGAAGGAACTCCTTTTTTTAGTAGTTGCAGGCCTTGACTTTTTTCTCTTCTTTGCCATTAAATCTTCCTATACTTTGGGGTAAAAATACAAATTTAAGAGGGATGCTTATAAGTGATCGACTTTAAAAAATTTTAGGAAGATAGATAATAAGCCCTACTATACAGGCAGCTATGGATACCAGCATAACCGCTCCGGCGGAAATATCCTTGATGAATCCAATCCTGGGGTCAAATTCGGGCTGTATATAATCAGAAAGTTTTTCAACGGCAGTGTTCAATGCTTCAACTCCCAGTACCAGGGCAAAGGCAAAAATCTGCAAGATCCATTCAATACTGGAAATCTCATAGTAAAAACCGGCAGCAGTAATCAGCAGTACGAGGAAGACCTGAACTTTGATGCTCCCCTCGGTCCGGATCAATAAAATGGCCCCGCGCATCGCGAATCCAACACTTTTAAGTCTGTTTGAAAAGAAACTCTCTTTAGGCATTCATCACGGCTTCTATAGCGGCTTTATAATCGGGTTCTTCTCCGGTCTCGCCAACCTGTTCGGTATATGCCACCTTCCCGGATTTGTCAACCACTACCACCGACCTGGATAATAACCCCTGGAACGGCCCCTCCAGAAAAGTTACTTTATAGGTTTTACCAAAAGCACCATCTTTAAAATCAGACAACATATCCACATTCTCTATCCCTTCTGCCCCGCAAAAACGGTTCTGGGCAAACGGCAGGTCTTTGGAGATACAAAGGACTGCCGTATCCTCCAGACCGGCCGCCTTTTCGTTGAAATAACGCACCGACTTGGCACAGATACCCGTATCGACACTTGGAAAGATGTTCAATACCAGTTTTTTACCGGCATAATCAGACAAGGTGACTGTTGAAAAATCATTTTTGGTCAATGTAAAATCAGGAGCAGCTTCGCCGATTTCGGGAAGACTGCCGATGGTTGGAAATGGATTTCCTTTGAGTGTTACTGTAGCCATAGCCTACTTTTTAAATTCTGCGTGAAATTAAAAAAATTATAGGGGATTCCCACCAAGAAGCGGGGAAAAGTTTAACTGCACACTCCTTCTATTCAAACCTGCCTCAAACCAGCTTTGTGGACGGCGCCAATTGTTTGATCTTGATGCCAAGGCCCGCAAAAATGAGCGTCATTATCGGACTTAACCAATTGAAAACGGCATAAAAGAAATACTCGCCAACGCTGACCCCCAATACCCCGCTATGGTACGCTCCACAGGTATTCCAGGGGATAAGTACGGAGGTTACAGTGCCCGAATCTTCTAAAGTTCTGCTTAAATTTTCAGGAGCTAATCCTCTGTCTTCGTAGGCTTTAGCAAACATTTTACCAGGAACCACGATCGCCAGATATTGATCAGAGGCGGTAACATTTAATGCCAGGCAGCTGCCAACCGTACTGGCAAACAAGCCAAAGGTGGTCCTGGCCATGGCCAGCAACGATTTTGTGATACGCGACAAAGCGCCGATTCCATCCATTACCCCACCGAAAACCATCGCACATACAATAAGCCAAATGGTGCCGAGCATCCCGGCCATTCCCTTGGCTGAAAACAGGTCGTTAAGGGCAGGGTTATCCGTGGCTATCGATGTTTTAACGGTAATGGCCGTCAATACCCCCTTGTAGCCCGATTCAAAAGTCAGCGAATCGGAACCGGTGATTCCCGCAACGATACCGGGTTGGAAGAACAATGCAAATACCCCACCCAGGAGTGTACCGATAAGCAGGGCCAGTAGGGGGGGTGTTTTTTTTACGATCATCAGGACAACGACCAGGGGCACCAAAAAAAGCCACCCGTTAATGTTAAAGGTAGCGGCAATAGAATTTAAGATCTCTGCAGTATCTGCTTCACCCCGGGGGTCCAGGTTCAGTCCGATGATGATAAATACGATAAGCGTCACCAAAATCGTAGGGGTGGTGGTCAGTGCCATATAGCGTATGTGCCCGAAAAGTTCACCCCCGGCCATCGCTGGTGCCAGGTTGGTTGTATCGCTCAGGGGAGACATCTTATCGCCAAAATAGGCCCCGGAAAGGATGGCGCCGGCCGTCATTCCAAGGGAGATATCCAGGGCATCCCCGATCCCCACGAGGGCAATTCCTACGGTCGCGGACGTGGTCCAGCTGCTACCGGTCGCCACAGAGATGATCGCAGAAATGATGACACAGGCTGCTAAAAATATCGTGGGGTTCAATATCTGTAATCCGTAATAGATCATGGCCGGGATAATTCCGCTGATCAACCAGGTTCCCGCCAGGGCACCGACCATCAATAAAATAAGAAGGGCCCCGGTCGTTGATTTGACATTTTCTGCTACCTCCGCCAGCATTTGTTTGTAGGTAACCTTATTAAAAAAACCGACGATGGCAGCTACCGCCCCGCCCATAAGCAAAATAAACTGGTTGGAACCACTGATGGCGTCATTTCCAAAAACGTACACGTTGTAGGCCAGCATGGCTACCAGCGCAAAGACGGGAATAAGTGCCTCCCAGATATTGAGTTCTCTGTTATCAACAATATGTTCATCCTGTCTGTAGGGTCTTTTTTTCTTGGAAGCCATAGAGGTCTGATTAGTTAGCCCGTAATATTACGATTTTGGAAACTCATCTGCAAACGTACATCGATGGCCCCTAAACCGCAGTTACCCGCTGTTCCAGAATACCAAGTTCTGCCATACAGGCTTTCATCATTTGATAGGTACGGTGAATATCATTGTCCAGGCCAATCGAAAATCGGAGGAGCCCCTCTGAAAGCCCCATGGCCCGTTGTTCTTCCGGAGGGATTTCAGAAGAGGTAGAGGTGCCCGGTGCACTGAAAAGCGTTTTATAGAATCCCAGGCTTACCGCCAAATAACCCAGGTTTTTCCGTTGCATCAGTTCCATAAGGGCATTTGCCTTGCCCAGGCTGCCGACATCTATGGTGACGATCCCGCCGAAGCCGTAGGAAGGTGTCATCTGCTTTTTCATACGTTCATGGCCAGGATGGGATGTGAGTCCGGGATAGACGACCGGCAGGCCATCCTTCTCAAATTGGTGAGCCAGGTACCCGGCGTTTTCACTGTGTTTTTTAATGCGGATGTGCAGGGTTCGCATGTTTTTAAGAATGGATGCCGCCCTGAGGCTGTCTAAAGTACTTCCCAGAAGCATCCCGGCCCCATGATTTACATCCTTCAGGCTCAGGCAAAATTGGGCAGTACCACAAACCGCCCCGGCCACACAATCGCCACTGCCGTTGATAAATTTGGTTAAACTGTGGATCACCACGTCAGCTCCCAGTCCGGCAGCAGCCAGTGTGAGGGGTGAGAAGGTGTTATCAACCACCAGAGGGATGCCGTACTTTTTGGCCAGTTTGGAAAGCGCCCGGATATCTGCGACCTCCAGCAAGGGATTGCTGACCCCTTCACAATAGATCATTTTTGTTTCGGCTGTGATCGCCTTTTCAACCTCCTCTGTTTGCGTGATATCGACAAAAGAAGTTGAAATTGAAAATTTCTTCAGGAAATATTTTAAAAAGGCATAGGTTCCCCCGTAAATCGTCCGGCTGCTGACAATATGGTCCTGCGCATTACACAGCTGCAGGATGACCGAAGAAATTGCCCCCATCCCGCTGGCATAGACATTGGCAGTCTCCGTGCTCTCCAGTGCAGCCAATGCTTCCCCAAGGTAGAGGTTGGAAGGGGAGGAGTGCCTGCTGTAGAGATAACATCCCTCTGTATTGCCTTCAAAGGTGTCGAACATGGTCTTTGCCGACAGGAAAGTATAGGTAGAGGCATCCGAAATGGACGGGTTGATCCCGCCAAATTCACCAAAATATTGCAGGTCCTGCAGTTGATCTGACGCTTTATAGTTCATAGCTATGTCCATTTTATACCATAAAATTAGACAGTTATAGTTTTATTATCAATTTATTTTTGATAATTTAGAAAATAAATCTATAAATATTACTATATTTAGAATTATAATTTATATATCCCCAGGCAAATTCTCATTTAATGAAAACCGTTCCGTATGAAACTAGATCCTATTGACAGGAAACTTTTATCATTATTGCAAAGTGACTGTAAAAAAACCACCAAGGAATATGCCCATCATCTTGGCCTTTCCACGACGGCCGTCTACGAGCGGATCAAGCGGCTTGAGAAAACGGGAATTGTAACCCGTTACGTAGCTTTGATCAATAAGAAAAAGGTGGGTATGGCATTCCTCATTTATTGCCATGTCCGGCTCATTCAGCATACCAAGGAAAATGTGTTGCAGTTTGAACGGGAAATCCTCCGGCTGGAAGAAGTGGCCGAATGTTACCACATCAGTGGTGATTACGATTATATTTTAAAAATACACGTGAGTGACATGGAGGCCTACAGGGAGTTTATGGTCACCAAGCTGACCGCCATAAAGAATATCGGGAGTACCCAGAGTTCCTTTGCGATCAATGAAGTAAAACACAGCACAGCCGTTTTTCTGTAATTCACAAAATTGCCTTAAAATCCTGTTAAGAAAGCCTGCGCCCGCCGTTGTTTTGATTACCTTAATGATCTCAAAACAATGGAAATGAACAGACAGCAATTTATAAGGGCTGCGGCAGGAACCGGATTCATTATGGCTGCTGCGCCCCTGGTTTCCTTCAGATCCCAGGAGGGGGAGCCATTTGACAAGAAAATAGTCCAGGAATTTGTACGGGTAGCGCACGGTAAGATGGACCAGGTAAAAACCATGCTCGAGGAGCACCCCACCCTGCTCAACGTGGCACATGACTGGAAAAATGGTGATTTTGAAACCGGATTAGGGGCTGCAAGTCACGTCGGACATAAAGAACTGGTACATTATTTTTTGGACAAGGGCGCCCAGGCCAACATTTTTACGGCCTGCCTGTTTGGTAACATCGAAATCGTTAAGCCCATGTTAACCGCTTTTCCGAATACACTGCACGCTTTAGGCCCCCATGGCTATACGCTTCTGCATCATGCGGTCGAAGGGGGGGAGGACGCCCTGGAAGTCAGGGAGTACCTTGAATCCCTGGGGGCTAATAAATTGATCGTCCCGGTATTTTCAACCTAAAGCCATCCGAATGAACAAGGGAAAAATATGGGTTAGAATTATATTGGCGGCAGTGATCGGCGAAATTGCACTGGTCTTACTCACCACCGTGGCCCAGGAGGTCCTCTACAATGGCATCAGTTATTATACCTCCAGTTCCTCAGATCTTATCTTTGGTGGCCTGGCCACCCTTATAGCAGCAGTTCTGGCAGGGATGGTCGCATCGGCCATCGTCCGGGGACAAGATTACTGGCC
>DATGCB010000246.1:0-2965 GCA_035312365.1 Eudoraea sp.
CGGGTCGGAACTTTGCCGACAGCTTCCTTCAGATTCCACCTCGCGGTGGACACCCTTGCCTTAAGCTAATGGTAGGTAACTACAGACCCCCATAACGGACTTGCACCGTCTAGTTATTTGCCATGCACGGCACACACAAAAGAGCCCTGAAAACAACTTCAGGGCTCTACTTATTCTGTTTCGTTACCACCGCTGAACGCAGTGCTACCCGGTAGTCAGGAGTTTATTTTGAAGTCATATCCTCAGGGGCTGTTCGCACGGCTACAATCCTGTAGAGATGAGCGTTCCTGGGACCGTTATAATTCTCTGCCAGGGGGGTAAAAAATCCATCCGGAACTTCCATATCGGAATTAAAAGCCGGTGCCAATGCAACCTGCGCGGTAGCAAATAATTCATAGGACATACTGCTATATGGAAAGTCATCCGATTCTGGTAATATGACTACGGCATTGCCCCAACCCTTCATGGTTGTTTTACCATCGGCCATGGCCTTCTCCAGCATGGGTTTCCATTTTTCAGCCTCAAAAGTTAAATGCTTGCCACTGTCCTTGGTATTGTGATATATGATACGGACGTATTTAAAGTCATTTTCCGGAACCACGTTTGCACCCCGCGTGTGATTGCCGAGGTCTCGTAGGAAAACCATGTCGGTATTGGTGCTTAAGGTGTTCGTCTGTATGTCTTCCATTTTTACATCGGGAAAGAGGTCGGTAACGCTGGCCCAATCGGCACCCTTATCTACATCCTTAAAAGTATTGATGATCAAAATGTTAGGAGAAGTTTCCTGATCAACGCCACCTACCCTTTGCAGGATGGCCCAGAACGTTAAATTCCCTTTGGTGATTTCACTTTCCGCAAATTTGCTCCAGTAGGTAGTTTCTCTTTTAAGATACTCCTGCATATCTTGCGGGGCTACCCTCCGGTATTGGTGACTGGTAATTTCCTGTGCCTTTGCAAATTGAAAACAAAGCACACCGACGGTCAAAAATGTCAAAACTTTCTTCATGATAGTGTTGTTTAGATTAGTATTCGCTTATAAACATAAATGCGGTCACCGCAATTTATTGTTCTAATCTGTTTTCGGGGGATTTAAAAAGTTCAAGGTGCAAAACCCGGTGCAAAGGTGGAGGGAAAATATGGCACCGACCAATTTAATGGTTGGCAAGATTTAAGATAGACAATTAATTTCAAACTCGAAATAAGGGAGCTATACTTTTTATGGGGTTCCAGGCCCTAAAATTATAAGTAAAGCGAAGGAATGAACATCAGTCGTCCTTGCTTATCCAAATCCCAAAAAGAACACCCCATGGGACACATGTGGCGCAGAGGTACCACGGTCAGGAAATTCTGACATTAGGGTTACAAAGGTAACGTATTCCATAATTTTGACATCCGGAGAACGATACCTGCATTGCATATAACCACAGCTATTTGGAGAACAGGAATATGTAACAAGCCCACAATATACAGAAGGCACAAATGGCGTAAATAATAAAGGAAGTAGTAGTTCTTTTATTCATAAAATAGGTTTTAACTAAAACGAAATACAGGAACTAAGGAATATTCTTACTCCGTATACGGGATAAATAATCGCCAAAAGGGATAATGATCGTTGAAATGCATATTATATCGATCAACTGCGAACAAAGTATTCTTCCAGAGGAATGGGCGATCAACCTCAAACCTCGTGGGAAACCCTTAAATTGAGGATCTGAAGGGTTCCGAGGTTTGGCATTCATACAATATAGAGGGTGCTAAAGGGGTAAGAGAGTAAAAATGTGCAAAGCAACTAAAATCCTGTATAGTTGGCGGCCTCCTGGTAATTTTTGGTTGAGCGCCTGTCTTAATCAACCCTGCCAGGGACAAAAGTAAAGGGTTTTTCAAGACTTTGGCACCATGATCACCCCAGTACCTTTTTAAGCGCCTCGCCAAACTGAGCCATCTGCTCCATGGTGCCCGTACTTATCCTGGCCCATTGCAGCATGGGGGGAAAGGGCCTCCCTATCCATACGTTTTCAGCTTTCATGGCTGCATGTACCCCGGAAATTGGGCGGCCTGTCTTAAAGAATACAAAATTGGTGTGGGAGGGGATATATTCCAGGCCCATCTCATTCAGGATTTTATAGATATACGCTTTCGCCTCCGCATTCTTTAAAATGCTGAATTTGTAAAATTCATCGTCCCTTAGTGCTTCTTTCGCTGCCTCAATGGCGAGCGTATTGGTCATGGCCATGACTCCGGCCTTCAATCGTCTGGCAATGTCGGGCCGCGCAATTAAATACCCGATTCGCAATCCGGCCAATCCGTAGACCTTGGAAAAAGTCCTGGAGACAATAATATTGTGCTCCCGCTTCACTAATTCCACCATGGAAGGGTAGTCCGGTTCCGTAATGAAGTCATAATAAGCCTCATCACTGAATACCACGGCCTGCTGATCAAAAGAGGTACAAAAATCCTTTAGCGCACCTCGTTCTATTAAGGTCCCGGTTGGGTTGTTGGGATTGCAAAGCAGGATAAGCCCCGTTTCGGGGGTAATTTTTTCTGCCATAGCATCCAGGTCATGACCCATCACTTTATCGACAGGGACCCGATGAACCCTGCCGCCAAATTTCTCCGCATAGGTTAAAAGGGGTTGAAAAGTAGGATCTGCAGCGACGATCTCCTTCCCATCTTTTCCAAAGAGCAGACCGGCCACTTTGAGGCCCTCAGTAGAGCCACCTGTTACGACTACGTGCTCCCTGGAGACACCTTCCTTATGGGCAATTAGCTGTACCAATTCTTCAAGGTTTATAGAAGGGTAACGGCAGGCAATTTCAAAGGCATCTGAAAGAACCTTCCTTACGCGCTTAGACGGGCCGTAAGGGTTCTCATTGGAATTAAGCCTGATAGGCATGCGGTTCACCAGAGGGGTTGGGCGGTAGTCCATGGCAATGGATTCAAATCCACTCAAAAGGGCGAATCCACC
>DATGCB010000247.1:0-7537 GCA_035312365.1 Eudoraea sp.
CCCGATGCTGTGGGTACTCCGAGATCATTTTAAATTGGTAGGCACCAAATATGGTTGTGGTATCGCCCAATGCGGGGCATGCACCATCCATTTAGGGGACAATGCGGTTCGTTCATGCCAATTGCCCGTTTCCGCGGTGGGAGAGCAAGAAATTACCACTATTGAAGGCTTGTCCGAGAACGGTGACCATCCCGTTCAAAAAGCTTGGTTAGAAATTGATGTGCCACAGTGTGGGTATTGCCAGGCGGGACAGATAATGTCAGCTTCCGCCTTGTTAAAAAGAACCCCAAATCCTTCCGATGAAGAAATTGAAACGGCCATGAACGGAAACATCTGTCGCTGCGGAACATATACGAGAATAAAAAAGGCCATTAAAATTGCCGCTAGTTCTGAAAGCGTTTAATGAGAAAAAATGAGAAGATGACAAAGATAAAAACACAAATAGGACGCAGGGCTTTTATTAAGAATACAAGTTTGGCAAGTGGGGGATTGGTACTCGGATTCAGTTTTTTAAATTCTTGCAAGCCTGAACAGGCAAAAGAGATGGCCGCTAGGGAAATGCCCAACGAATGGTTCGAGATGAATTCTTATCTGAAAATTGGGGATAACGGGGTAGTAACCGTTTACACACCAAATCCCGAATTCGGTCAGAATATCAGAACATCAATGCCCATGTTGGTGGCAGAAGAGTTGGATGTGGATTGGAAAAACGTGATGGTAGAGCAAGCACCTTATCATGCAGAAAAATATGGCTTTCAACTTACAGGGGGCAGTACGGGAATAAGCGCCAGGTGGGAACCCCTTAGAATGGCGGGTGCAACCGCAAGACAAATGCTGCGCGCGGCGGCTGCACAAACATGGCAGGTTCCCATAGAAGAAATTACTGCCGAAGGAGGAGTATTACAACACGCAGCTACTAAAAAATCGGCCGGGTACGGCGAAATGGCTTCGGTTGCCGCAACACTTGCTGTGCCAGAAATAGTGCAATTGAAAGAAGTGAAAGACTTCAAGTTGATCAGCCGCTCACAAAAGAATGTAGACGCAAAAAACATCGTAACCGGGGTATCCATGTTTGGTATGGATTATCAAAAGGATGGGATGTTGATCGCCATGATCGAACATCCACCTGCTTTTGGTTTGACCTTAGAATCGGTTGATGGCGAAGCGGCCAAAGCCATGCCAGGTATCAAGGATGTGATAACTATCAAAAGTTTTAAGGAGGGATTTCAAAAACACGGTTTTGATACCAACGCTTTTCCTGAATTGGTGGCGATAGTCGGTAACTCCACCTGGGAAGTCATGCAGGCCAAAAAGAAATTAAATGTTGAATGGAAGCCTATCACTGCAAATACTGAAATTGTCAATGGGTTTTTTGGAAAGGAAACAAGAAATACCCCTGCGGGATTAGAATCCACACAGGACCACAAGGCACAGATGGAAGCCCTGGCGGGCATACCGGGAAAAATTGTCCGAAAGGATGGCAATCCTGAGGCCGCCTTCAAAAAAGCAACAAAGATTTTGGAAAGAAGCTATTCGGCCCCTTTTCTTGCCCACAATAGCATGGAGCCTATAAACGCTTTTGCTCATGTGGAAGGTAATAAAGTGAAAATTGCGGCGCCGATTCAGATTCCATCCTTTATTATTCCCACGATAGCTAGCAGCTTGGGAATTCCGAAAGAAAATATTGAAATGGAACTTCCTAGAATGGGCGGTGGTTTTGGCCGTAAGTCCTATGCCCACTTTGTGGTGGAAGCGGCCCTGATTTCACAAAAAGTAAATGCCCCTATAAAATTGGTGTATAGTCGTGAAGATGATATGACGACCGGTATTTATCGTCCTACGTACCACGCAACCTATCGCGCCGCTTTTGATACGGACAATAACTTGACCGCCTTACATGTAAAGGCAGGCGGTATTCCTGAAAGTCCATTGTTCGCCAATCGTTTTCCGGCAGGTGCAATTGATAATTACTTGGCGGAAGAATGGGCCATTGATTCCAATATCACAGTTGGTGCTTTTCGCGCTCCCCGTTCCAATTTTATGGCCGGTGCCGAACAGGCATTTTTGGACGAAGTGGCGGAAGCCATGGGCAAAGACCCTATTCAATTTCGATTGGACTTGCTAAAACGCGCCAAAGATAACCCGGTCGGCAAAGATAATGAGTACGACGCGGATCGGTATGCCGGAGTTTTGGAACTGGTGCGGGAAAAATCGGCCTGGAAAGAAAATGATGTAACGAAACATCGTGGGGTTGCGGCCTATTTTTGCCATCACTCTTATGCAGCGCATGTGCTGGATTTAAGGATGGAGAATGGCAAACCTGAGGTGGAAAAAGTATGTTGTGCTATCGATTGTGGGGTCGTAGTAAATCCCGATGCGGCCACAAACATGGCAGAAGGTGCCATAACCGATGGTGTCGGCAATGCCTTTTTTGGGGAATTGACCTTTAAGGACGGAGTGCCTCAGAAAAATAATTTCCACCAATATCAAATGATCCGTATGAAAGAAGCTCCAAAAGAAATCGATGTGCATTTTGTGAAGAATGAAATCGACCCAACGGGAATGGGAGAACCTCCGTTTCCGCCTATTTTTGGCGCTATCGCCAATGCACTTTATAAAGCAACGGGACAGCGACATTACCGACAACCTTTTGTTACGGAAAAGCAAATAGTAGGATAACCGATTACACCAAACTTAGAGGATGACCTTTAAAAAACAGCTATCGGCAGGCGTTCATTTATTACCGGATTCATTTTTCGAAAGATGGTCTTAAGAATTGAACAATTTATGGGACGTTACTGATTTTCTCCAACTGTTCTTTTTACCGGCCAATTTCAGGGACTTCCCTAGTCTTTTTAATAGACGTTGTGTAATCGCCAATGCATGGGCGTGAAATGAAATAATATACTTAGATTAGTATTGAATAATAGCAGACACGTCATGGGATTTTGTTTGGAACCCAGATATTCGGATTTTGTACCCAGATAAAGGTTTTTGAGAAGCATAACCAAAGCTACGTTAAGACAAAAAGGCAAAATCAGGATGCAAAATGTGACTATGAGCTATGGGGGGCAGGTAAAAGAAAAAGTAAAGAGAGTTCACTTTAAGTATTAGATAAACAACATTTTTGTATTTGATTTAAAAGAAATAGCCATGATGTTTCCGGAACTCAGAACAAAGTACATGATTCCTCTAAGTTTCATGTTTGCCACTCTAATACTATCTTGTGGAAACAACAAAAAGAATCCCCTTAAGACAGATGAAAATCAGCAAAACCTCGGATATCGTTCAACAAAAATTCTGGACATAGACGGGCTCAAGTTTAAAGACCTGCATAAAAACAACCAACTCGATATATATGAAGATTGGCGTTTGACGCCTCGAGAAAGAGCTACGGACTTGGTATCAAAACTTAGTCTTGAGCAGAAAGCAGGGCTCATGCTCATAAGTACGACCCTAATGGAAAACGATGCTGGAAGAGGGCCAAGTGAGAAGCCCATTACCAGTGGTTTTTCTGAATCAGACCAGGTGAGCGAAACGAACTTTTTTACTAAAAAACCATTGGCTGTTCCCATGATGTCTTCAGCGGGTACTACCAAAGACGTGCAGCAGTTTTATAAAAGGCATTTCATTCTTAGGGCGAATACTGCTGTTGACACCCTGGCGAAGTGGGCCAACCGATTACAGGAATTGTGTGAGAAAGACGATTTCGGTATTCCGGCTACCATTGCCTCCAATCCCCGTAACCATATTTCGACCGATGCCTCCATAGGTTTGAGCATGGGACGAACGGCATTTACGGCTTTTCCCGGGGAGCTGGGGCTGGCCGCTATGAGGGACTTTGACCTCGTCCGGGAATTTGCCGACATATCCCGGCAAGAGTGGCGTGCCGTAGGCCTCAACAAGGGCTATATGTATATGGCAGATTTAGCTACCGAGCCCCGCTGGCAACGTATTGAAGGTACCTTTGGGGAAGATGCGGACCTGTCCGCTGAGATGATGAAGGCCATTGTGCTAGGTTTTCAAGGGGAACATTTGGATGCCGGTTCTGTGGCTCTGACGACCAAACATTTTCCAGGTGGAGGCTCCGGTGAGGGCGGCCAAGACCCCCATTTCGATTGGGGAAAAAAGGGCATCTACCCTGGTGGTATGTTCGAAAGAAATCTCATTCCTTTCAAAGCGGCCATAGATGCCGGAACCTCGGCGATCATGCCCTATTATTCGCTTCCATCGGGCACCGAATATGAAGAAGTGGGCTTTGCTTTCAACAAACGAATTCTACAGGATGTTTTAAGAGGGCAGCTCGGGTTTCAGGGAATCATCAATTCCGACACGGGTCCTATCGAAATGATGCCATGGGGTGTGGAAGATCTAAGTATTCAAGAGCGCTATAAAAAAGCCTTGGAGGCCGGAGTTAACCTCTTTTCGGGCCAGGCCGATCCGAGTTTGTTGATAGATACTCTTAAAAAATATCCAGAATTACTGCCACTCGTAGATGCTTCTGTACACAAAATATTGATTGAGAAATTCCAACTGGGCATTTTCGAAAATCCATATGTTGAAATAGCTGCGGCCAGTCAGATTATCGGTAATGATAATTTTAAGAAAAAGGCGGATGAAGCATTACGCAAGTCCATTGTAATGTTGCGAAATGAAGAAGGTATGCTACCATTAAAAGCGAAAACCAAAGTATATTTCGAGACCTATCTGCCAAGTAGGGATAACACTCCGTCCAATGTTTTCAATTCCGAAGAGAATGAGTGGGGCGTAGCATTTGTCAACACCCCCGAAGAAGCCGATGTAGTACTTTTATGGTTGATACCGAAGGGGCCGTCCTTGTTTCAATCGAAAGGTGGACCGTTACACGTAGACCTTTCAAACAACGGTATCGATGTGGATTACGTAAATACCCTATCGGCCAGAAAGCCCACTATTTTGGTTGTGAATTATACCAATCCATGGGCTATTAATGAGGTATATCAAGAAGACTCAAAACGCATAAAGGCTGTGCTGGCCACTTTTGGCAACATTCCCGAAGCTGTTTTGGATATTGTTACAGGAAAATTTAAGCCTTCGGGAAAAATGCCGTTTACTACTCCCGTCAGCGATGGAATGGCGCAAAAACAAAAATCAGATGTACCCGGATATATGGAGGGCGCTTCTTATGGCTTGTTTCAGTTTGACGAAGGATGGACCTACGAGTGAATACGTAATTGAAGAAACTCAATATTTTCAGTTATATAAAATAATGACAAAGCCCACTTACTGGTCTCTGCTCTTTAAAAGGGCAACATATCCTAATCAATAGGTTTGAAATTCGCACAAGTTGTTGGATTTGAATCTATTTACGTATTCTTAAATTCTGTAAACTAGTAATGTTTATTCTTTTATACTTTAAATTATGGCAAATTTCACTCTTAATATAAACGGTGTGCAGCGTTAGAGGATTGAATTTAAGATACTTCGGGCCGAAATGCAGCATACCCATCAGCTTAGCCGTTGTAACATTTCAAATTCCCTGACACCATATTTCACGGATTTACTTCCAATTGGGCATTGAGCTCATCCAGCATCTGTCCCACGCGCCGAAAGGGATCATAAGGCTCCCCCCTGACTTTTAGGGTCTCAACGGGGACAAACCCCTTGTATCCCCCCTCCGTAATTATCCGGATCAATTTGCCATAATCGGTCCTTATTTCACCGCCATAACCGTCGATAAATTCCTTGACCTGCCAGTTAACGGCGTATGGCACCAGCTTTTCAATGTCTTTATAGGGGTCTTCAGTGGTGAAGTTACCCGTATCAATAATGATCCCTGCCCGGGAACTGTCTAGCTTTTCCAGAATGTAAAGACACTGCCCGGCGGTCTGCAGCATATCACCATGGTTCTGAATCCCAATTTTGACATTGTACCGGGCTGCCAGGGGGAGTAGTTCTTTAAAACAATCGACCATCCATGCGGCGGGCTCCTCCCAATTATCCTCATACCCCTCCGGAATTTCACCGGCAAAACAACGCAATACCGGGGCACCCATCTTTGACGCGGCTACGATCCATTCTTTGGCCCGTTCAACCCCCTCCGCCCTGATTTTCGGATCCGGATTGGCAAAATCATTGCGGATACCTGTCCCGGTTATGGCAACACCGAGTTCGGCGGCCCTGTCACTGAATTCAGCCAGATATGCATCCGGGGGAACCTCCGGATAGGTAGGAAAAAAATACCCGGTTGGATCCAGACCCTTTATTCCCCTGTCATGACACCAATCCAGTAAATTGAAAAGGGTATAGACCTGTTCCTGGTCACGGAAGTCTTTTGCCGACAACAGGTCACTAAAGGAATAGGCATTTACGCTGAATATCAGATTACCCTGCGTTTCCCGGGATGCCTCAGGTTCCTCCGTGCCATGTGCATCCCTGCAGGACATGGAAGGAATTAGAATGGAGAGAAAAAAAATCAATTTTAAAATCTGTCTTTTATATAGCATGGTTTTGGTTTTATGGATAAAGAATGTCCACTGCCGGCTTCAAACTTTGTCAGCCTTACTCCACAATTTCAAAATTAAGATAGTCATAATTCATTTGGCCCATTTCAGCCGTATGTAAGGTGAGCTTCCGCACTCCTTTAATCAACGTTATGTCAACCAAATCTGGGATGTAATTCCAGTGGTGCCATTGACGCCATTCTACCGGGTCTGCCTTCACAAAAGTAGGGGGAATATGCAGGGCTCCGGTACGATCCTCCCCGTTTACCGAAAGGGAGATTTGCCCGCCATAGCGGGAAGTATACATAATGCCCACCCTGTACATGCCGCTGCGCCGGATATTTACGGTAAACGTTAACCATTCTCCAGGTTCGGTCCAGCCAACATACAGCTGGTTTTTTCCGGCATAACGAAATTATATTCGGAATTATCGATTGGCGGTGTCCTGAATTTGGTATATGAAATATCTACCGCTTCCCTCTTACGAAACCCGTGCAGGTACGAACCATCGGGTTTATTGAGCCGACCGCTGCCCGAATTCACCGAATCATTGTCGTGGTAGGAAACACCTTCCCCACCCAGGTCAAAATACTCGCATTGTACCTTTCCCGGAATGTGTTGCGCCCCCTTTGAGTATTGGCTATCAGTATAAGCCGTACCATTGCCGCTAGCCCCCTTCCCAGCCGGCCCGCAAGAATTGGTAAATACCAGGCTAAAAAAGAGGATGCATATTATTTTCCGTTTCAGGATCGGAGCGATGAAGTAAGACCCGGCAATGCGATGTGATAAGAGGTCAGACATGGGTGCTCTGTTTTTTTGGACGGATAACATGCCACATAGTACCGTTAGCCTGCCAAAATTTGTGTTATTCTGCTAAGTTCTTCCTCCCGGAACCCGGGGTTGTCCAGGGCTGCCAGGGAGTCTTCAAGCTGTTCCGGCCGACTTACGCCGAGTAGGACGGATGTTACCCTGGGATCTCGTTTGGCCCAGGATAGCGCCATCTGCGCAAGTGATTGTCCTCTTTCCCCGGCAATGGCGTTCAGCTGCGCTACGAT
>DATGCB010000248.1:0-2290 GCA_035312365.1 Eudoraea sp.
ATGCCGATGGCAGCGGAGGAATAATTGCCGGGGTGGATACCAGGGAATCCCTCGTAGAAAACTGGAACGGGAGCAGAACTGCCTATTACGTCCGCAAATTTATTGATCCGGATCCCGGAGTAGTGGATAACCAGTCGAGCGCGCAGGTGATCCCATGGCCCTTTATCCGTTTTACGGAAATAGCCCTGAACTATGCGGAAGCCTCCCTGGAAACCAACGACGAAGGGGAAGCCCTGTTCTGGCTGAATAAGATACGCTTCAGGGCAGGTATGCCTGCGATCACAGAAACAGGAGCCGCCCTTATGGACCGGTATCGCAACGAACGCCGGATAGAGCTCGCCTATGAAGAACACCGCTATCACGATGCCCGAAGGTGGATGATCGCACCGGAAACCCTGGGCCGCGGTATAAAAGTGATGAGCGTGCAGGCCACTCTGAAACCGGGTGCCACGCCCCATGTGCCTTACATTCACGATAAGGCAGTATACGATTATTCATATGCTTCGGTAGACAACACGGAAAATGAGGTTAGAACCTGGGTAGATAAGATGTATTTCATGCCCATCAGCAGGGATGAATTGAACCGGAACGAGCTATTAGTTCAGAATCCGGGATACTGATTAAACTACTATTAATTTTGTAAAGATTCTATCTTCCAAAAAGGATAGAATCTTTACTTTTATAGCCCTATGAAAAAGAAATCCGGAGCTAATATTTTCTTCTGTTTAAGTCTTCTGTTGCTGGCCTTTGGAGGTTGTAAACCAAAAGACGCGGGGACGGCTGTTGATTTGCAGGAAAAAAAACCACCCCTGTTCACCCTGTTGGGTCCTGAAATGACCAATATTCATTTCCAGAATAAACTCTCTGAAGGGCTGAATGCCAATGTCCTTATGTATGAATACCTATATAATGGAGGCGGTGTTGCTGCGGGTGATTTCAATGGTGACGACCTTATCGACCTGTATTTTACCTCAAATATGGGGGATAACAGTTTCTACCTCAATCAGGGCAATATGAAGTTCCGTGAGGTATCTGCTCCTTCAGGGGTATCCGGGAGAGCCGGCCCCTGGAAAACCGGAATTACAGCTGCAGATGTCAATGGCGATGGGTTATTGGACCTTTACCTCTGTTACTCCGGCGCCCTGCCCCCCGAAAAACGCAAAAACCAGCTATTCATCAATATGGGGAACGATAAAAACAATATTCCAGTCTTCGAGGAAAAGGCGGGAGCTTACGGACTCGATAGTCCTGCATTCAGCAATCAGGCCTATTTCCTCGACTATGACCGGGATGGGGATTTGGATGCCCTGTTGCTGAACCACAATCCCAAATCCCTCCCTGTACTAAACGAGGTGAGCACCCGGGAATTCCTTAAAAAGGACGACCCATTGCAGGGGGTCCGTTTGTACCGTCAGACAAAGGGGGTTTTTGAAGATGTGACCGTATCTGCTGGCATCAGCGGATCAGCCCTCACCTACGGGCTTGGGATAGGCATCAGTGACCTCAATAATGACGGCTGGGTGGATTTTTATGTCAGCAACGACTATGCTGTCCCGGATTATTTGTATATCAATAACGGGGACGGAACGTTTACCAACCGCCTAAATGAAAGCATGGGGCACACGAGTCATTTTTCCATGGGAAATGATATCGCCGACATCAACAACGATGGCCTTCAGGATATCATAACCCTGGATATGCTTCCGGAAGACAACCGAAGGCAGAAGCTGTTGCTGGCACCGGACAACTATGAAAAATTTGACCTGAACCTCCACAGTGGATTTCACTATCAGTACATGCGCAACATGTTGCAACTAAACAACGGCAACGGAACCTTCAGCGAAATTGGCCAGCTCGCAGGGATCTCCAATACCGATTGGAGCTGGGCAGCCTTGTTGGCGGATTATGACAATGACGGTTTTAAAGACCTCTTTGTAACCAACGGGTATTACAGGGATTATACCAATCTTGATTTTATCAATTATATGGACGACTTTGTGAAGTCCAGGGGAAGGTTAATGCGGGAAGATGTGCTCGACATTATCCAGCAAATGCCCTCTTCGAACCTGACGAACTATTATTTTTCAAATAAGGACGGGGTCACTTTTTCAGAGGAAACCAAAACTTTTGGCCTGGATCAGGCCTCAAACAGCAATGGTGCGGCTTATGCGGACCTCGACAATGACGGGGATCTGGACCTTATTGTCAACAATATTAACAAACCCGCTTATGTGTACAGAAATGAATCCGGGGGAAACAATGCAAATTCCTTAAGCGTGGAACTCCGGGG
>DATGCB010000249.1:0-2752 GCA_035312365.1 Eudoraea sp.
GTTCAGGGACCTAAGTGGAAATTTGATAGTGACATTTTCCGTCAGCAACAGTTTCGATTTTTCAAAGAACAGCAAAGCGGAATTGTACGACACCGGGATCATCGGGGGTAAAGGCATCCAGATCAAACCTGTTTTTGACGGCGCACCCATGGCTGTTTCCGGAGATACCCTTCAAACAGATACAAGGCCGGGCTTAACAGAACTGGAGCAGCAACGGTTAACGCCCTTGCAAACCAAGGTAGAAGGTGCCATTTCCCATGCGGATTCCCTGCTGATTAATTTTAACGACATTTTGGACGACAATACCAAAAAGAACCTCAGAGAAAGTATAGCGGGGCTTAATCAAGTGGTAGGCAGTTTCCGGGAAAGCGCCAGCACACTGAATTCATTGCTAGTTAATAATAAAAGCCAGTTGGATAGTTCCATCCAAAACATTCATAATATGACCAGCAATTTCTCGAAGCTTTCAGATTCCATTTCACAGATTGGTCTTTCGAAAACGATGAAAAGCCTTGAATCCACTATTAAAAATCTGGATGGTTTACTGGCTAAGATAGAAAGCGGTGAAGGATCGATGGGTAAATTGATGCATAATGATGAATTGTACAATAATTTGTCGAGGGCATCGCGCGAACTGGATCTGCTGCTGCAAGACTTCCGTCTGAACCCGAAACGCTATGTAAATGTTTCCGTATTCGGAAAAAAACAGAAGGAATACACATTGCCCGAAAAAGACCCGGCAGACAATTTGGATCAGCAATAAATGGACTACCTTCCCAATATCCTCTTCGCTATAATCCTCATATCCGGTATTGGCTACTTCGTGCGAAATGTAAAAAGGCTTCTCAGAAATATTAAATTGGGCAGGGATGTGGATGTAAGCGATGACCCGTCACAACGCTGGCGAAATATGGCCCGCGTTGCCCTGGGGCAGTCAAAAATGGTAGTCAGGCCAATCGCGGGAATACTCCATATTATCGTCTATCTGGGCTTCATTATTATAAATATTGAAGTGCTGGAAATTATTATTGACGGGCTGTTCGGAACCCATCGTGTACTGGCGCCTTTGGGGGCGGTCTATGATCTCCTGATAGGTAGTTTTGAAATCCTGGGGCTACTGGTTATCCTTGCGGTCGTGGTTTTTTGGTTGCGGAGGAATATTATCAGGCTTCAACGATTTGTCAAACCTGAAATGAAAGGGTGGCCAAAAAATGACGGGAACCTAATCCTTTATATCGAGTTGCTGCTCATGTTACTGTTCCTAACCATGAATGCTGCGGATCATCAGTTGCAGCAGCTTGATGTAGTGCACTATACCAAAGCCGGGGCCTTTCCGGTGAGTCAGTTACTTACGCCGCTTTTGGAAGGGATGTCTTCGGGAACTTTGATTTCCATAGAAAGAGCGGCATGGTGGTTTCACATTATAGGGATTCTGTTCTTCTTAAACTACCTGTATTATTCGAAACACCTGCATATTTTATTGGCTTTTCCCAATACGTTTTACGGTAAATTAAGGCCCAACGGGCAGTTTACAAACCTGGAATCCGTTACCCGGGAAGTGAGGCTTATGTTAGACCCAAATGCCGATCCATTTGCCGCCCCGGCCGGAGATGCTGCGCCTCCGGAGAAATTTGGAGCTTCGGATGTTATGGATCTGAATTGGGTTCAGTTGCTCAATGCATACACCTGTACCGAATGTGGGCGATGCACAAGCGAATGCCCTGCCAATCAAACCGGAAAAAAACTATCCCCAAGGAAAATAATGATGGATACAAGGGATCGACTGGAGGAAGTAGGGATAAATATTACAGACAACAAGGGTACCTTCCAACCCGATGGTAAACAACTGCTCGACGATTATATCAGCAGGGAGGAATTATGGGCATGTACATCCTGTAATGCCTGTGTTGAGGCTTGTCCGGTAAGTATTGACCCGCTTTCCATCATAATGGATATGAGGCAGTACCTCGTTATGGAACGGTCCGCAGCACCCCCGGAGTTGAACAATATGATGGGCAATATTGAGAACAACGGTGCCCCATGGCCGTTTAATCAATTGGACCGACTTAACTGGAGTAATGAAAACTAAGCTGTACGCATAAAGATGAGCAAAGAACTACATGTAGCTACGATGGCCAAACTTTTTGCAGAGGGAAGGCAGCCCGAGGTGTTATTCTGGGTGGGCTGTGCCGGTAGCTTTGATGACAGGGCCAAAAAGATTACAAAAGCATTTGTGAAGCTTATGAACAGGGCACAAGTTTCCTTTGCGGTATTGGGGACAGAGGAGAGCTGTACCGGGGACCCGGCCAAAAGGGCAGGGAACGAATTCCTGTTCCAGATGCAGGCGGTAACCAATATTGAAATAATGAATGGGTACGGTATTAAAAAGGTGGTGACAGCGTGCCCTCATTGCTTTAATACCCTCAAAAATGAATACCCGGGACTCGGTGGCCATTATGAGGTGGTTCACCATACGCAATTTCTGAACCAGCTGCTGGAGGAAGGCCGTATGACCCTGGAAGGTGGCTATTTCCGGGGAAAACGGATCACCTACCACGATCCTTGCTATCTGGGACGGGCCAATAGTATTTATGAAGCGCCCAGGGAATTGATAAGGAAACTGGACGCCGAACTGGTTGAGATGAAAAATTGCAAAAAAAAGGGACTTTGTTGCGGGGCCGGAGGGGCGCAGATGTTCAAGGAACCAGAAAAAGGGGAAAAGGATGTAAATATTGAGCGTACGGAGCAGGCC
>DATGCB010000250.1:0-5230 GCA_035312365.1 Eudoraea sp.
GCTACCGTCTTCCACCAGGATAATCTCATAGGAATCGCATAATTCCGACAAGGTCTGCCTGAGCCTGCTAACTAATTTATTAACCAGAAATTCGGCAGAATATACGGGGCTTACCACTGAAATTTTAATGGAATTCATGGAATCAGAATAGACTTATTTCAAGTTCAGTTTGAGTCGTACCCGGCATTTTGCGGGTTTATTCTCTGGTTAAAGATAAGCGAGATTTTCCATTTATCCACGGAAGGCCCGGGAGACAGCAGGAGGAAATTCACCAATAGCCAGAAAAGGCCACCTCCGGGGCATTCGTTGGGATCGTTCCCGACGGGAAAATAGACTCGCTGCTCTATTACAGTTACGTTACCTTGCTTACCATTGGGTATGGGGACGTCGTTCCGGTAAGCCCGGTAGCTCAAAAAGCAGCCATATTAACAGGATTGTCCGGACAATTTTACATTGTAATCATAACTGCAGTGGTCGTTGAGAAGTACATCAGGCATTCCATCAGTGCGGATAAGTAATCCATTCAGGCCCGGGGCGGCATCAAAATTGCAATAAACTAAATAAATGATTTTTGGTAGTTATTCCCCCACTACCCGGCCTATCAATGCCTTTACCGGGTCAAAATGTTTTACTACGATCACTGTGCTGTCGAGTCCTTTGGCAATTTCAAGGGGGATTTTACCAAACAGGGTTTTGGGGTAAATACTTTTATGGGTTGCACCCACCATAACAGCATCATAGTTCGACGCTTCCTCAATGATACCTTTTGTAATGGAATCGCTGTGGATGATCTGCTCCTCTACATTTTCCGGAACCGGAAGGCCCGAGTTTTCATTGAAATTCTGAATCCGGTTTTTTGCCTGTAGCAGCCGCTCATTGATCGTATTTATTCCCTCGGCGCCGGTTTCCTTACCCGTGACCTGGCAGACCGTAATGGTGCCATCAAAACTATGGCTCAGGGCTGCGGCGTATTGTTCGGCACATTGGGCATGTTCCCCTCCTGCGGTGGGGAGCAAGAGTTTTTTGGGGAGTCCGCCCCCCGCCCATTTTACAAACATGATATCCGATCTTGCATGGGTAATAACGGCTTCCGTGACCTGCCCCAATATCCGTTCACTCCGGGTAGAATATCCTTTCCATCCCAGGACAATGAGGCCGCAATGGCGTTCGTGAGAAGTTTCTAAAATGGCCCGGGCAACATTGTGCCCAACACGTATCAGTACATGGGTGGGGATTTCCTGTTCTTCCGGTATTTTCCGTAACCGTTTAAGCCATTCTTCTTCCTTCTCCACCTCGCGTTCAGAAAAGGCAGTCGGGGGTAACTGTTCCGGGATCCGTATGACCCGGAGCAACAGAATCTCTCCTTTTTTGGCCTTTGCTATGGCCACTGCCATTTGGATAAGGGCTTCTGCGGTATTGGGATTGGACAGCGGGACCAGCACCCTGAACCTGTCCTTTGTCATGGTTCCCCTCCCCAGGCTATGCGCAATATGTGATGTACGTCCGGGAATGGCTGCTTCCTCGGTTTGTGCACCTTTCCAGGCCACAAAGCCGAATAATCCAAGGACAAGAGAACCAATGGCCAGTAGCAGGGGGACGGGATGCTGGAAAATCTGAATGATGAGATAAATGTTGGCCAGAATGCCTAAAACCGGCAACAGGGGAACCAGGGGAACTTTAAAGGGACGTTCTATATCAGGGTATTTCCTCCTGTGAAAGATTAGGGCCGCATTGACCAGGATCAGTGCCAGTAACAATACGGTATTGGCAAAGTACGACAGGTCTTCAAGCGGCAGGATAAGCGTAAAGATCATGATCATCCCGCCCAATGAGAGCACGGCCAGAATTGGGGTCCTGGTCCGGGCATTTATGAGCCCTATTTCCCTGGGCATATGCTGCAGGTGACTCATGGACAGGATCACCCTGGAACCCGCCATAATGGATGCATTGGACGCGGAAATCATTGAAAATATAGCGCCTGCGATGATGACATATCCCCCGACATACCCCAAAAACTTTTGTGCCGCTTCCCCCATGGACGCTTCGGTATATTCCTCCAGCCCGGCGAACAGGACTACAATAACGACCAGGGTGTACAAAACGGTCACGACCCCCATGGATATAAAAATAGCGCGGGGAATATTTTTTACCGGATTTTTCACCTCTCCCGCCGAAGCGGCGATGGCAGAAAATCCGAAAAAGGTGATAAAGACCATGGCAGCCGTACTGCCAATTTTTACAAAATCGGTGCTCATACGCTCTAACAGGGCATCGGTATCCACAAAGGACAGGCCGCCGAATATGAACCATATCAACAAGAGTACTTTAGCTCCGGTCACTACAATTTGAAACTTACCACTTTCCTTTGTACCCTTTACGTTGAGTAGGGTTAACCCCACCAACAGGATCAGGCCGGCAAGAGATTCCACAGGGCTATGCCATATAAATTCATTGAAATAGCTGGATAAACTGGCGATATAGAATGCACAACTGGAGGCATACCCCAAAACCAGGGCCCACCCGACAAAAAAGGCGAGGGGAGGGGTGAATGTTTTTCGCGCATACAGGTAACCCTCCCCGGTTTTGGGATAAACGGTGACAAACTCACAATAGGTCAGGGCCGTAAAAAGGGCGACGATTGCTGCCAGGAAAAAAGAAATAATGGCAGAAGAACCCACGTTGCGTATTGCCAGGCCGGACAAAGTAAAGATCCCCGCCGCAATCATGGTACCAATCCCAATGGCCAGGGCAGAAGTTAGCCCCAGATCCCTGCTTAATTCCGTTTCTACGCGGTTCCCCTGGTGATGGTCCTGCATTGGGTTTGGTATTTGCTAAGAACTAATTTAGGAAGTTTGGGCGAATAATTGTCAAATAAACCGTGGTGACCTGGAATAGTCATTTACCTGAACTATTTTATTATTAATCTTTGATTGCACATCGTAGATGTAGCCATGACTTGATTTTGACCCGGGGTTCAATAACCCGTTACAAGGGCGTCAGATACGCCTGCTTTTATATAATATATGGATTATCTGGCCATATGATCAAATTCATAGCATGCTTTTAGGTCATTAGGTAATTTTTAATATAGTACGCCACACCATCTTCTGTATTCGCTAAGGTAATTTTGTCTGCCGCAGCTTTTACTTCTTTCCTTGCATTACCAACTGCAACTCCCAAGCCGACCTTTTGCAGCATTTCGATGTCGTTGTAATTATCCCCAAAAGCGATGACCTGCTCCAGGGATTGGCTGTTGGTTAGAAGTGATTGATTTGCTGAAAGTTTGGTAACCGATCCAGGGTTTACCTCAAGAATATTGTTGGTCGACCTGTACAGTTGCAACGCTGTCCCAAAGGCCTTTTTTAGCTCAGGATAAATACGATCCAGGGCCGTCTTCAGGCCCATAAGCATTATTTTATGAATTCCTATTTTTCTTTGGTGAAAATCTGCGATCGTGTCCGGTGTCTCCCTAAATAGGGGAGTGCACCGGGTACAATAAATTTCATTTTGTATTAGGTCCGTGTTTTTATCAGCATACCATTCGTCTTTATAGTAAAGACCGACATGTATCTGATATTTTTTGGCTATATGGATTAAGGCTTCAACCAATCCAATTTCCATAGTGGTGGAAGATTTTACATTACCACCTTGGGTAATCAAAGCACCGTTGTAGCATATCAAAGGTCCATTTTCAATCCCTAGCTTTTTTTTGCAGATAGATCATAGCTCCGGGCATACGGGCAGAAACCAAAATGATCTTTAAATAGTTCTTTATTTTGGAAAATTCGGAAACTGCAAGGTCCGATACATCATATTTTGATGACAGCAGGGTACCGTCCAGATCGGAACATAGGAGTTTATACTTCATACTTCGTTGTATTACATGGTACAAATTTCTGATCACGTGGCATAGAACCAACTGGATATGAAATAATTTGCCTACAATCTACACTTCAGGTCCAAATCACTTAATAGTTCCATTACCATTTTTTATCTAATTCTGCGACCGAATTTATGACCAGATCCGGTTTCAAGGGATGGTCGGCCAACCTGTTTTATTTGGAAAAGGGTAAAGACAAGTGGCTATTCCTTTTGCTGTCGAAAGGACCTTGTCAACAGCGTTATTCAAATTTCCGGAAAAAATTTCGGTCTTACCGGACCATGATAACATCAGGTTCTTGATATACAGGGGTTTATCCCTGTTGGTAGGCTGGCTATTATTGGTTCTTATTACAAATAGTAATTTTTACTTATGTAAAGTTGCTTTAAAAATGTCTGCACCTGTGATCATAGTGTCAACACGACAGATAATGCCATCCTTATCGATCAACAATCACTTATTCATGTCGTCATTTTTATGAACTTAATAAAAAAGCACAGGATCAAGATCCCGTGCTTTTAAAAACTAACTCAAACTAACTCAGATTTCTGAATTCAAACAAACTAAACAATAGTTTTTATTCTAATGTAATTTTCTAATAACCGGGATTCTGGATGTAGACACCCCCGGTAAAATCTATTTCACGCTGAGGAATGGGATAGTACTCATCACGCCCCGCAGTAAATTGCGCATTTGCAAGAAAATCCCTTTTGGCACTTTCCGTCGCCAAATAGGCATTCAAGGTTTGCTCGGCTTCTCCCCATCTAACAAGATCGAAGAAACGGGGTCCTTCCATGCCAAATTCCAACCTTCGTTCAAATTTTAAAGCCTTCCATGCAAAATCTTTATCCGGGAAAGAGGCATAGGTACCTACATCATAAATATCCGTGGCTCCGGCATCCAATGGTCTTTGCCCGCTTGCTGCCGCCCTTGTCCTGATCTGGTTGATGATGGGTAAGGCTTCGTCCCAGCGATCTAGCTGAATCAGAGCCTCTGCCTTAAAAAGAAGCACATCCGCATATCGAATAAAATCAACATTCTTGGAAGTTCCAATAAACGGACCCTCCTTTACGTAACACGAACAATCCGGAGCCTGCTGCTCTTTCATGTTTCCAAAATAACCATAGACACCTGGATCTCGCGCCCAACTGAAGTTATAAACCATATCCCCTGCCGTATTGACTGTATTGCGATATTTAAATGGTCTTCCGGGTATCCCGACGGTATGATCAAGTCGCGGGTCCACCGTTAAACCAGCTGTAGGCGTAGAAGTGCCGTCGGCCTCCACGGTGTTAAAGATATCATTGTCATTAAAGGTGTCCAGTAGTGGCAAACCACTCGCATCTGTCT
>DATGCB010000251.1:0-6387 GCA_035312365.1 Eudoraea sp.
CCTCGGGTTGACGGTTTTGGCCACGTTGTGGATGAATAACTGTACAGTTTCCCGATCTATGGCCAGTGGGTCCTCCATCACCTTTTTTGCCTCCAGGAAACCCTGCAACTTTTTAACGTCCCTGGTATAATTCTGAATGGAATTAGGGGCAAGTCCCCTTTCAATTCGAAGATAATGTTGATAATCCTGGATCGCCTGTTCCCAGTTCATACCGTAAATATACTACAATTGCAGGGCCGAAAGTGGGGGCAGGGCCACTTTGAAATGCCCGGTTCTTTCTAAGAATACGATCACTGGGAAGCCATCATTTCTTTAAATGAAGGGGATACACCCGGGATGACAGATGCTGTAAATCAATCGAATGAGACGCCGATGGGCTGTGGATTACAATTCCCTGATGAAAATATTGCGGTAGTAGACCTCCGCATACTCTGATTGCAAAAGAATTCTGCCCCCGATAAGACTGGAATTTTCCCCGTAATTTACCACTACTCCGTTGACAATGTGAACGCATTTGCCATTAAATGAAATCACTTCTACCGTATTCCATTCCCCATTTGGTCTTTCCCCATCCTTCATTTTTACAATCCTGGAATGCCGCAGGGGAGGATTTTGTTTGCCATCTGCCTGGATGGTACTGTAGCCCAACAACCAAAAATCCCCTACATCTCCTTCCTGGATCTGACACTCAACCGATTTGGGCCAGATGTGATCGGCTTCGTCCTCCGGAATATTGTAGCAGATGCCGCTGTCGCGTTTGAGGGTATCACGAGGAGGCCATCTCCTTTCTCCCCATTTAAATTCCAATCGAAAATGAAAATTTCCAAAGCTCCTTTCCGTCATAATATACCCCAACTCCTTGCCTATATCATGTAGAATCCCACCATCCGCCATGGTAAAAATGTTTTCAGGATCATTGTTTTTCCCCTTGGTTTCCAGCCAGGTGTACCAACCTGTAAAGTCCTTTCCATTCAACAAGCCTAAAAACTCATCCTGCAGCCATACGGGCTGGATATTCTTTACCAGAAATACATAGTCGTTATAATCTCCGTTGGCCGCCTCTTCCATACAAACGAGATAGGTGTTTATTAGTTCCGCACCATTTTTATCACGAACAGGGTAGATCCTCACGGCATGCGTGGCATGGGATGGGTGGTAAATGATATTCCAGAGATCTTCCGAATAAAGGGAGTGTTCTGGACTGATGGCATAAAAACCAAACGGATTGTCACCCGGATCAAAGTACATTTCACCCTGGGACAAACCTGGAAACAGCGTTTGGTGTTCGGGATATTCTTCCGCTGTAGACAGAATACCGACTTGTTGCTGAACAGGGCCGTTTTTTGATGATGTATAATAACCGAAATTAACCGGGAAATCCGGAGAATAGCGAGCCACGGGATAGATCTCTACCTTTCCGCCTGAGGCTTTTTTAAAAAGGGCAGGTTTGAGTTCTCTTCCTTGTAATTCGGGTCGCGTATGATTGGCCAAGGTGGTCCAGCCAATATCAATTTGATAACCGAGGGCGTCTGCGATCTGGGCTAGCGGCGCTTCATTTTCACCTTCCAATCCCCTGGTGCTCAGACCACTCAGGCCGACCTTTAAATCCAGCTTTTCAAAACTGATCGTGGCCCTGGCAATGCCGGTAAATTGTTCGATTGGTTCGAAGACCACCGCTATTTGTTCCTGTTTATCAGGTTTTAACTGACTTGGTTTGGGAGTAATAAGCCTGAAATAACTTGCCTGGTCACCTTGGATAGTGATATTGCCTGTTTCAGTTTTTTTATTGGAGGCGGATATCCAGATTGTATCCGGTTTGCTGGTCGTTCCTTTTATTGCTGAGAACACCATCTCGTATTTGGTAGCCGAAACATTTTGAGCAATAAGAGGTGCGGTTGATAAAAGGATTAATAGGATCTGCGTGATTATTCTATTCAAATGCATCCTGGAATGAAGTGTTTGGTTCTGCCCGGAATTTTGCCAATATTTCATTTTGTTATTAGTTGTCGGAACCCTTAAGGTTATTTAATTAAAGGTATTCGATTGCGGTGGTCAGGGGACGGGCCACTCAACTTTGGCCGTTTCCTTCCATAAAACAGCTGCATGGGTCGGTCCGGGTATAATATTCCCACTTTGCATGGTGGCCTTCCCCACAGATGGTAAAATGCGGATTGAGGTACGCACGGTACGCTGGGAATATTTTCCTCAGATTGATTTGACGTTCTTGGTAAAAAGTTCTAAGATATGAATTTAAATTAAAAATTATGCGAATGGGAATGTTATGCGTAGAATTTAAGTTTCCAAAGATGTATCATCGTTGTTTTTGTTCAAATCTTAGTACGTGTTAATATCCGTGCATTATATTCCCGATCTTGACGGATATATAAGAACATATTGAGATAAAGCAATACCCCTGATCTAAAGGGGTCCGTGGGTCAAAATGAAGAATGCCAATATCCGGCCAGCTTCCTCTCAGGGAATCACTTGAATTGAATTCAGTGCGGTCCATATTCAATTAGCGACAGGTATTCAGGACCGTTAGGTGGGTGCCCGATCTAAAAAATGGTCTTTGAACGTGGAGATCGCAGATACGTTTTAGGACGTGAAACCTGTAAATTTTCGCAAGTTATTATTTCGAAATTATCTGTAAACGACTACATTTGATAAAGACTTATTTTAACTAAATAATTTACAGATGAAAAGACTATTGCTACTTGTATTGGCCATTACCGTATTCGGAATAGTAAATTCTAATGCTCAAACAAGCTATACCGCCGCCGTCGGACTTGGACTGGATTTTGGAGATGGTGCCACTTTGGTAGGACCTTCGGGGAAGTATTTTTTTACAGAAGAACACGTAGGGCAGGGGGAAGTGCTTTTTGGGAATGGTGTAACCTTTATACAAATTATGTATGAGTACCACGGGGAATTCAGTGAAGCGGATGGCCTAAGATGGTATGTGGGTGCAGGACCTTCGTTTGGCTTTGCCTCGGGAGATTCTGCCATTGGTCTCAGGCCATTGGTCGGACTGGATTTTAAAATAGCCAATGCGCCTCTGGCATTCTCATTTGACTGGAGACCCGCCATATTTTTTGAGGACGGGAGTTCCTTTGAAGCAGCGAGGTTTGGACTCGGGATCAGATATGCGTTCGAATAGGACAGGACGGTTATAAATAGATTACAGCGGGAGAATATCTTCCGCTTTTTTTATGTCCGTACCTGAAAGACGATAAGTTCCCAACAACCAGGGAAAGGGAGCACTCAATATTCAAAATCCATAAAAATTGCCTTCATACAACTATTTTGGGGTGTTTGGCAACATAAATGACCGGTATTCTAAATAGGATTCTAGATTTGCATTGACCAAATTTTAAGTCGATACATATGAAACACGGTATTCTTGCACTTCTTTTTACATTTCTGAGTATTGGATTATGCGCACAGGAAGGGTTTAAACTAGGGATTCAGGGCGGATTGCCATTAGATGACTTTAATGATGAGGTTTCCATCACCGTTGGCCTGGACGTGGGTTATTTGTATGCCCTTGGAGAAATAGTGGACCTGGGTATCATGACCGGCTTTGTGCACGGATTTGCTGAGACTTTTCATACGAATACGGTGCTTACCGAGCTGCCCGATGTGCAATTTTTGCCCCTGGCAGGATCCGTGAGAATCTGGCCGTCCAATTCCTTTTCTTTTGGCGTTGATGCCGGGCAGGCCTTTGGTATTAATAAGGGCAATGAAGGCGGACTGTATTATAGGCCGATTATAGCCTACCTGATGGGGCCGAAAACCGAAATAAACCTGTCGTATACCGGAATACAATTGGATGATAAAGTCTGGTCTACCGCTAATTTAGGCGTCATTTATACCTTTACCTCAAGGAGATCCAGATAATATCACCGATCATTGACCGGTATTGACCATGGGTCCTTGGCTATTTGAGGTGTGCTGCCTGTCCTCTTTTTTTAATGTGCAACAATTCGCTACTTTTAAGGCATGAAAATCATCATCATCAATGGACCCAACCTCAATCTGCTGGGTAAAAGAGAACCGGAGGTCTATGGCAACACAACCTTTGAGGATTATTTTTCCAAATTGCAGTTTAAGTTCAAGGATCTTCAATTGGAATATTATCAATCCAACATTGAGGGAGAGCTAATTGAGAAAATACAGGAGGTTGGTTTTAGCTATGACGGGATTGTACTGAATGCCGCTTCCTATACCCATACTTCCGTGGGCATCGGAGATGCGGTAAAAGCAATTTCCACTCCTGTGGTGGAAGTCCATATCTCCAATACCCATAAACGCGAAGAATTCAGGCATGTATCCTACATTTCTTCCGGGGCAAAAGGCGTTATCCTTGGGTTCGGGCTTCAGAGTTACGATCTGGCGCTCCGGAGCTTTTTAGGGTGATAAAGTCGATTTTTAAAGTCAATCTGTCCTTACTTATCTTACTAAATAGCGCATTTGCGAAAAAATAAATCGGAGCCTCTGCATACGGAGTCGTTTATTTAGGACGTTCACATAACATAGTCATCACGGGTACCCCTAAATTTTCTGCTATGAAAAAAGTGACCCCTTTGTACACCATCTTTCTAATAGTAACCTGCATCGCCTGCAATTCTGATTCGAATCCCGCACCTATAGAGCAGGGTGAAAAGGAAATTGAGGAAAATGCGCTTAGCCTGATTAATGCATTTCCCAATATAAGCTTTAACCGCCCTGTGGACCTTCAAAGTCCGGATGATGGCACACAGCGGATCTTTGTTGTGGAGCAACGCGGGGTTATCAGAAGTTTTCCCAATGAAACTGACATTTCCGAAACCGGGACCTTCCTGGATATCGAAAACCGTGTTGATGACAATGCAAGCGAACAAGGCCTGCTGGGTCTGGCCTTCCATCCCGATTTTGATATCAATGGATTTTTCTATATAAATTACAATCCATCGCCCGTGCTCTCGAGAATATCCAGGTTCCGGGTCGATGCATCCTTCCCTGATTCCGCAGACCCGGATAGTGAGACGGTTTTGCTGGAGTTTTCACAACCCTACAGGAATCACAACGGCGGACAACTGGCATTTGGCCCCGATGGATACTTATATATTGCTACCGGGGACGGTGGTGATGGTGGAGATCCACTGGAAAATGGCCAGGATCTTACTACCCTCCTGGGTGCGATTCTCAGGATCGATGTAAACGCCACTGAAGGAAGCCTCAATTATGCCATTCCGGGCGACAATCCGTTTGTCAACACCGCGGGCGCCCGGGGGGAAATATTTGCCTATGGGCTGAGGAATCCCTGGCGAATGAGTTTCGACAAACTTACGGGCCTTTTGTGGGCCGCCGATGTTGGGCAGGGCAGGGTGGAGGAAATAGACATTATTGAACATGGCAAGAATTACGGATGGAACATCATGGAAGGATCAACTTGTTTCCAGGGCACTGACTGCCCCCGGGAACAATTGATGCTTCCGGTATATGAATACAGCCATAGCGACAATAACGCATCAGTTACCGGGGGATACGTATACCGGGGGGAACAGTTGGCATCGCTGCAGGGCCGCTATGTTTACGGCGATTTTAACTCGGGCCGGATATGGGCCCTGAGTACCAGCCTGGGAAATCCCCTGATGAACGATCTTTTGGAAGACACCAACCTGAATATTTCCAGCTTTGGTACCGATGCAAATGATGAGCTATTCATCTGCTCTTTAAACGGTGCTGTTTATAAATTTGAAGAGAACTAATCCTTCCGGAAAAATACGTTGGGGTTGCACGGTGGTGTAGGAATCGTTTCAGGATAATTTACGCAAATATGCACTGTCCAGATAAAAGGTGCCAAAGGGCAGGAGGGAAGCAAGGAAGACCAGGATGAGCCGTTTTCGCCCCCATTTCTTTTCCATACAAAAGACAATGGCCACCACTACATACGCGATAAATAAAGCGCCGTGAACATAACCAATATAAATATTAGGTTCCGGAATTTTAGCCCAGTATTTTAAGGGCATACTAAGCCCGAATAGCAGCAGGTAGGACAAGCCTTCAAGGATAGCGGTTATTCTGAAAATTTTTAACATTATTTCCTGGGAAAGTTTAGGTTACCTGGCAAGGGATGGCCGTATTCATGGCATCAAAGTACCAGCAGCATGCCGTACAGTACATTTTTACAAATGGATCACCTCACCATAGGCATCGGCTACGGCTTCCATGACGGCTTCGCTCATGGTAGGATGCGGGTGTACGGCCTTCAATACCTCATGCCCGGTAGTTTCCAGTTTGCGGGCAACCACCGCCTCGGCGATCATATCAGTAACACCTGCCCCAATCATATGGCAACCGAGCCACTCGCCGTATTTGGCATCAAAAATTACTTTGACGAATCCA
>DATGCB010000252.1:0-5238 GCA_035312365.1 Eudoraea sp.
AAGAGGACCACAGATTCAATATGGGGAGCGGTGTTCTGCCATTCCGGATTTAATTTGGGAATGATTTATTGTATCTTTTATCTGTTGTAGCATTCTTGTCCGCATTTTAGAATAAGAGCAGCTCACAATGTATGTACGTAATGGCAAGGGCCGTACCGGCATACAGGTTGGATTCTCACGAGATTTTCTTTTGTCCCCGGAGAGGAAAAGCGAGCGCAAATCCGTCACCATTGATATGCCCCCTTTAGCCGTTGTTGAATAAATTGAAATGCAAATACGTTACGCCAATACAGAAGATGCCCGGAGGATTAGCTACCTCATCCAAAAGAATACAGCCAATGTACCGGAAAACAATTATTCGCAGGAACAGATGACCGCCTGGAAAAGGGCTAATTCGCCGAAGGCAATCCGGGAGAGTATGAAAAGAAGGATCATTTTTTGTGCCTTTGAAAATAAAAAATTGGTTGGAACCATAGGATTGAAGGAAAATAAGGTGGTTGGGCTCTATGTCAGTTATTCTAGGAGAAAATCCGGGATTGGAAGGAAATTATTAACACACCTGGAGACGCATGCCAGGACCCATGGATTAAAAGAATTGGTCCTGACTTCAACGCCATCTGCAAAGAATTTTTATACATCCAATGGATTTGAAATTATAAAACCTGTTATTGTAACTATATTGAATGTCCACTTCCATGAAACGCTTATGCGTAAAACCTTTTAACATTGCTTTTTATGAATAGGAAACACGAGAGAATAGTAAATACTGCAAATTCAGAACACTACAAATGGGGAGATAACTGCGATGCCTGGCATTATATGAAGAATGAGAATTTATCGGTAATCAGGGAAAAAATGCCTGAGGGAACAAGTGAAGAATTACACTATCACGAAAAAGCACAACAATTTTTTTATATCATAAACGGGGTGGCCGAATTTGAATTGGACAACAATAGGTTCAAAGCGCCGCAAGGAAGTGGGATCCACATTCCTCCATTGACGGAGCATAGAATAATAAATATCGGAGCGTCCTGTTTGGAGTTCATCGTTATTTCGCATCCAATAGCCCATGGAGACAGGAGGAATCTAAATAATGAGACCAGAAACAACAACCACTGACATATAGGGATAACAATTAAAATCTAATCACATGATCGTACAAATCGTTAAACTTAAAACCCATCTCACAGAAGATGAGTTATTGCAAAGAGCGAAGCAACGGGAACCACAGTTTAAAGCGATCCCCGGACTTTTACAGAAATACTATGTGAAAACCGGTGAGCCGGGGCAATACGGTGGAATTTATGTCTGGGATTCTTCAGAATCGTTAAAATCCTTTCGGGAGTCGGAATTAGCAGCAAGTATCCCAGGCGCCTATGAAGTTATTGAGGCTCCCGATATTGAGATGATGGATGTACTTTTTCAATTGAGAAATTAAATTTACCATGCATGTCGTGACAAATTTGTATAAGAACGCCATTTGGAAAGGGCTGAATAACGGAATGAGGTGGGGCTACCGGGCCCTGTTGTTATCGTCTGTTATTGCCCTCCTGGCCGGGGTTACAGCCGACTATGCGGTACATTTCGCTTTTCCCGAAATAAATTTGATCTCGGCCATGGTCATGGCGACAGGCTTCTTTTTGTCCGGTACCGGTCTCTATAACCAAACAAATAAAAAATAAGCCAAAAATCATGGGTACAACGGATGACAGACATGTTCTTTTTTTAAAAGCAACCGCCATTTGTTCCTTTCTCGGAGCTTTGACAACGGTATTGCTGATTTTTCTTCCTAACCCGGAGGCTCCCGATTTTGAAACAAGTGCCTTGTTATACAATGACACCCTTTATATGAGCAAGCTGTGGATCTTATTTTTTCACCCCCAGGTAAATCTGCTCGCAAGTTTTGGGATAGCCTTTTTACTATTTAAAAAATATCCATTGCAAATCATTTTTGGAACACTCTTCCTCTCGGTTTGGGGGTATACTGAAATGTCGCAACAATCGGTACTGATAGACGCGCTTAACCAAATTTGGAGGCCGGGATTTATCGGGGCAGAAGAGGAGACATCCAGGAATATGTTTGAAACCCTGATCAAGGCGGCCAACGGTATCTCTGACAGCAATTATTTTTTAGTGCTCTACGGGTTTGGGCTTGGTTCCTTATTTTATGCAATGGCTTTCATTTGGGAAAACACCCTGGGAAAACTGCTTGGATATTCCCTGATATTCATTGGGATACTAAGCTTGTCCTCCTTTGCCCGTTATTATTTGGCGTTGCAATCTCTTGATCAATTCGTAAATTGGTCCTATGAATGGATTTACCCCTATTTGCAACCCCTGGTAAGAATAGGAATGGGGATATGGATCCTAAAGGAAATCAAAAAACGATATGATTAAAACGCAACTGAAATATTCCCTTTTTTGTGCATTCCTTGTGGTGCTGTGGTCCTGTAATGAAAAACAAACCAGGCAAAAGGAATTGGTACTCCAACCAAACTATCGCCAGATCCAGGATATTGTTTCAATTGCGGATTGCAACAGCCCCTTTGGCAAATACACCACGGAAGTGCATTCTTCATTGAACGGGAATTGTTACTTTTTGCAAAGGTTCAATGATACGGATGCCCCTTTTATCGTTAAAATAGACCGTGCAAACAGGGGATATCTAATGAACGAACAGGAGGTTATTATCGATACTTTATCTCCGGAGGACGTAGAAATGATAAGGGGCCATGAGTTCCATAAGATGAGCATTGATCCCGGGTTTTTCTTCGATAGTATCGGGTTTGTAAAAACGATAAAACACCCTGAAGATGCATATGAACTTTACAGGGGGAAGGACAGACTTGACCATCCGGTAAAGCTGTTATACGATGGGAGTAGAAAATTAATAGCCAAAATTGAGTTACTAAATCCTAAAGACACCACACAATCCATTGAAATATTTTACGACAACTGGGTGCCTAGCAAATTTGGTGAAATGGTCAGGGAAATCAGGATTGTGCAGGCTAAAAAAGACACCTTCCACTTTGATTATCAATCCCTGAAAGTAAAAGACAGCACCGGCTATCATACCGTGATTCATTAAAACCATCCAATTTTGTACCAGAATGTTCAGCAATTAATTAACTTGGGTTCATGCCGACCAGCGCTGACTCAAATGTCCGCACTGATGATATACTAGCCATTAAAATACATTGTAGCCTTTAATATGATACGCTTAACTTTCAAAAAATGAAACGATTTAAGTACCTGCTCCTGACCTCCGTGGTTCTGCTGTTCGTTGCCTGCAGGAACACAAAAGAGAAAACCGAATACGGGACGGCAACGAAAGAATTAGTCAGCCTCGTGGAAAGCGATCCACAATTAAAATCGATGCTTTCAAAATCAATTGAGAAAGCCCGTAAGATCAATCCGGATCGAAACACAAATCCTGCACAAAATCTTGAGGAATACTATGAATTTGTTTCCTGGTCTGAAACATCCATGCCCTGGGCCTTGTTAAAGAGGGAAGAATATCCGGAGATATTTGACAACATCTTTCAGAGCCTTTGTTCCTTTTATTTTCTGATAGATCAGCCTCTTCCGGAGTTGGAAAACAAAGGGTTGGTCAATAATTCACTACAATATGCCGATCCATTCGCTTCATGGTTGGTTTCGTTTACCAGAACATGGGGCAACTTCCTGGACACGGAAGCTTCGTGGAATGACGAATATTACCGGATGGTTTATAATGACCCCAATTTTGGCCTTAAGAACGGCTGGTACGAAGATCCTGCCAACTGGACCACCTTTAACGAATTCTTTGCGAGGCACCTGAAATCTGCGGACGAACGTCCAGTTGCAAGTCCGGCTGTAGATTCCATTGTAGTATCCTTTGCAGATTCTGAACCACAGGGTGTATGGGCGATTGACAGTAACTCCATTCTGGTTGCCAGGGACGGAATTCCGGTAAAGTCGGCAACGGTACGGTCCATATCAGATTTGATTGGAAAGGGCAGCGAATATATTAATGCCTTCGCTAACGGGACCTTCACGCATTCATTTTTAAATGTGCACGATTATCATAGATATCATTTCCCGGTGGGGGGAACAGTAAGGGAAGTCAGGGTCATTCAGGGCGGAAATCCAACCGGGGGGCAATTATGGTGGGATAGTGAAAATGGCAGGTATGCTTTTAACCCTGCTGCCAAAACCGGATGGCAAGCCGTTGAGACCAGGGGTTGTGTGATTTTAGAAACTGAGGAGTTCGGACTGGTTGCATTGCTCCCGATTGGAATGGCAGTCGTTGGCTCTGTAAATTTTGAAAAAAACATCGTTCCGGGAGCCCGTGTAAAGAAAGGGGATATGCTGGGTCATTTCGCCTTTGGTGGTTCGGATTTCATTATGATCCTGCAGGAACATGTGAACTTTACCCTCGATGCGCCGAGGCAGGAAAACAACGACTCATACAGACACGTCCTGATGGGGGAACGACTGGGGTACCTGAGCAAAAATGAATCCCCTTAGCCCGGGCATACCTTTCACCTGCCTGCCCGGGGCAGCCGGTTTGATCATGCCACAGGCATGCCGAATTCAGGGCCCGGACGGGTATAAAACATAATTAAAAACGATATGATCCATAAAATAACATTGCTAACCATTGCATTTACCCTCAACTACATGACCACCCTGTATGCACAGACTTCGGAAAAAGACATTACCACAGAATTTTTCAAGGTATTTGAACAGGATCCCCTAAAAGCCTTTGACTATGCCTTTTCCACCAATAAATGGATGGAAAGAAACCAGGATGCGGTTGACAACCTGAAAAATCAGTTCGGCAATTTATTGCCGCTGGTGGGGAGTTACTACGGATATGAGCCCATTGTTGAAAAAAACATAGGGGAAAACCTAAAGCTTGCCAGTTTCATGGTGAGATATGACCGGCAACCCATCCGGCTGACCTTTGTTTTCTACAGGCCGAATGATATATGGCAGGTTCAGAATCTGAAATACGATGACAACTTAGCCGGCGAAATAGAGGAGTCTGCCAACCAAAACAGAAATTAATACGTTGTACAGGCATGGCAATAACCTGCCTTGCTGCAGGCAGGTTCCAAGGTGCTCAGGTGTTGATTAACAAGTAGGACTAACTACGCTCAGTCGGGCTATGGTCAGCTGTTTGCATGTACCCCCATCACTTCCTGGAGGGCCGCGGTATTTGTATATTGCTGGAATTTGGTGACCTTGCCTCCC
>DATGCB010000253.1:0-7007 GCA_035312365.1 Eudoraea sp.
CCAGTCGTATCTGCTCACGTGTCCCTGCTGACTCATGGCATATCCAAATTGGGTATCTTCCGGGTCGGGAACAACGTCAAAGCCGTCACCAAAAGCAACTTCCTGCCAATAACTATTACGTATTCCCTGTGTTCGCCACACATAGGCCGGGCCCATCCAGGACCCGTTGTCCTGCATCCCTCCATATACGTTATACGGGAATTCATTGTCTACGCTAATATGATAGAACTGGGCTACAGGGAGATTGCCAATAAAACGCCAGGAAGAACCACCATCTTTGCTGATATTCATGCCACCGTCATTGCCGTCGATCATAAATTCGCCGTTTTCTGGATGGATCCAGAGCGCATGGTGGTCCGGATGTATGCCATTGTTAACGCCGTATGCCGGCATCAGCGGATGAAAACTTTTTCCACCATCTTCTGAAACATTTACAAAAGAAAAGATAGAATAAATCCGATTTTCATTCCCCGGATCCACATAGATTTCCGAATAATAGAAAGGGCGGTCGCCAATATGGTTCTTATCATTGATCTTTTTCCATTTACCCCCCCCGTCCTCGGATTTATAAAGGGCATTTTTCTTAGCCTCAATCAACGCATAAACAATGTTGGGTTTGCCGGGCGCGATCGCAACTCCAATTCTGCCGAGCTCCCCCTTGGGAAGACCATCGTCTTCCGTTAATTTTTTCCAGTTCCTGCCGGCGTCATAGGTGATATACAAACCACTGCCGGGACCGCCCGATCTAAAGAACCACGGATCCCTCTTGTGCTCCCACATGGCTGCGATGAGCTTATTGGGGTTACCGGGATCCATGATCAGATCAGCTATCCCGGTTTTACTGTTAACAAAAAGCACCTTTTCCCATGTTTCCCCTCCGTCTACCGTCTTGAATACCCCTCGTTCCTCATGTTCCCCCCAGGGTGAACCAATGGCCCCGACATACACTGTATTGGGGTTCATGGGATCTACAACAATCCTATGGATGTGGCGTGTATTTTCCAGGCCCATGGACTTCCAGTTCTTTCCCCCGTCTAACGATTTGTAGACGCCATATCCGCCATTTAAACTATTACGGGGATTTCCCTCCCCCGTACCTACCCAGACCACGGACGGATTAGATTGCTGTATGGCCACTGCGCCAATGGAGGCTGTTAATTCCTCGTCGAAGACAGGGTCCCATTTAATCCCTCCTGAAACAGATTTCCACAGGCCGCCTGATGCAGTTCCCACATACATCACATCCGGATCTTTATGAACCACGTCAATGGCGGTTACACGGCCACTCATGCCACCGGGGCCAATATTCCTGGGCTTCAGGTCCTGGACAAGTTCCATGCTAAATTTCTGGGCTGGAAGGGAAGCGGAAGCAAAAAGCAACCATACGAAAAGTATTTTTTTAGTCATTTGAGTCGGGTTAATTAGCCGCCTAAATATACCAAAATCCTGAAGGAGAATTCTTAAAGGGGTGTTAAGGGGGATGCCGGGAGTCCCTAATAAATAATTATGAATAAGCGGGAATCATGTATTATTTTAAAGTTAATTTATGGGGAAGAGGCTCTCATAAAGAAGGATAAATTAGCAGATACGGGGATTTTTCTTAATTTTAAGGTAATAGATTGCTCAATATTGAAGTTATCCTGGAAAAACCCGCGAAGGTAGCTTCTCTCAACTTAACCAGAGACCCATGAAGTCCACTTATTTTATTGCCCTGTACATGGTTGCACTTGCCCTGTTGGCCTTCATGTTTTATCTGAGTATTGGCACAACGGGTTCTAAAGTGGCCTCCGAGGGTATAGCAATTCGTTTTGGTGGTTACGTCATTGGTGCCTGGGGTATTGTAATCGGTGTCCTTGGTCTTGGCATGGCCCTGCTATACTTCCAGGTACGTAAAAAATTCATGAATCGGTTTCCAAGGCCAAAAAAGCGAAAATAGGGGATTACTACGCGTGTTTTGTTGCAATGAAATTAAACCTTGCCTCCTTCTTCCGGGTAGCAGTATTTAAATTAACATGGGAGGCTACCCCTTATTTCCCCGGAGGCCTTGGCTTCATGACCAGGCTGTCAGCCGGATAGGTATTTTTCAAATAATTCATCTGCTCCCTGGCCCAATCCATGATCAACTTTCTTTCTTCCCCGGAAAGATTGGCTCCGGTATGCAGCCCCAGATTTGTATAGGATGGCAAGGGCATTTCGTGTTCTTCGACCATCTCAACGACTTCTTCAAATTTGTGATTTTGAACAGCCAGCGGCTGGTTGGTAAATTCGGAAAAATTCAGATGCCTTTTACCATCTTTAATATGCCCGTTTATCCACCAGGCCACCGGTTGCACATGGCCATACCACGGATAGACCGTTTTATTGGAATGGCAATCATTACACGCCACCTTCATGATTTGGCCTACCTCTTCAGGGAGCTCATACTTTTTTATAATGGCATGGGTCATGTCATTGGATTCGTTCTTTTCCGGGCGAAAAAATTGGATAATTACCAGGGTGACCAGAAGGCCAATCAGAATTTTTTTCAGCATTTTCAAGGATTTTCCAGATGGGTTAAAATTTATTTTTTAATCAATATTTAGCAGATACCTGCATCCTCTGTATAGATTACAAGGAGGACAAATAATCAAAGCTCTTTTTTAAGGCAACATCAGGATCCTTTACCAAATCCTGCTCAACGAAGAAATGACGCACCCCGTGCTGCTGTGCGGTGGGTATTATGGTCTCCAAATCGATTACCCCGCTGCCTGCGGAAGTCATATTGGGAAACAAGGGAATCCATTGACTGTCGTCTCCCCCGTCTCCCGAAAAAGTCTGTATTTTCTTCATGTCTTTTACATGCATCAAATGGTATCTATTGTGGTATTTTTCAAGATACATAACGGGGTCGGCACCTCCGGCAATGGTCCAGAACAAATCTATTTCCAGGAAAACAAGGTCGGGATCTGTATTATCCAGCATCAATTGCAAAGGAATTTCCCCGTTCACCTCGTGCAATCCGTACCCGTGATTGTGGTAGGCGAATTTCAATCCAACTTCCTTGGCCTGCCTTCCAATGCTATTGAACGTATCAGCCATTTTCCGGTAGTCTTCCAGGGTTTTTCTGTATTCCCCCGGGATGGCCGGCAACACCACATAATGAAATCCAAGATGTTCTCCCGCCCTGCCTAAATCCTTCATTTTATGTTGCAGCGTATCGAGGTCTGTATGTATGGAAGGAATGGTTAGTCCGGATTCTTTGCATATATTTTTGATGTCTTCTTCGGTATGCCCGAAATACCCACTGCCACTGAAGCCAAGTTTGGGCATAAGCGTTTTCCATCGCTGTTTGGCGCTTTTGGCGCTATAGGGATAGGGCCCGAACAGTTCTATTTCCCTGAAACCCATATTGGCCAACAGCGAAATGGTGCCTTTAAAATCATTCTCCAGGGAGGAGGGTAAAGAAAATAACTGAACACCAATGTTTTTAAGCGTGGAAGGATGCTGCTCAGGACTGGCCCCTGCCAATAAATAGTCCGGCAGCAAGGTACCCCCGGCAGTAAAAAAAGCCAGATTTCTTATAAAATCGATTCTTTCCATAGGACGGTCATTTGCGTTTTACTCATTTCAATAAATTGATATTTTTAAATTCCGGATGAAATCTCCGAACATATCAAATCTAATAAATTTGGAATTGATTTGACAGGTTTAGACGTTTATCAACCTTTTTGGTACCATGGTGGCTTTAACATTTTCTTAAGGTCGTTGGCAACATTACTCCTGTCGTTTGCAGAAAATAGTGTTTTAACCACGAATATAGTATCATCTTTAATCCCGATATTTACCGAACCCGCCATAACACGTACGATCTTGTTTAAGCTACCTCATTTAATTATTGCCATATCCCTGCTCCTCTGTTATTCCAACTCCTTTGCACAGCGAAGTACAATAACCGTTTCCGGAACCGTTGTTGACCAGGAAACCAATGAACCTCTGGAATATGCGACCCTTATATTGCAGACCATAGGGGAACCCGGGAAAGTCACCGGGGGCATAACCGATGTCAAAGGTCGTTTTGAAGTGGAAGCTGCTCCGGGGACCTATGATATACGTGTGGAATATATCTCCTATAAGTCCTATATGGCCAGGGAAAGGGAATTGAACAGTTCAACTGATCTGGGCACCATAAGACTCGCCATTGATGTGGCACAATTGGAAGGGGTTGAAGTGATCGGCGAAAAAACGACTGTTGAGGTGCGCCTCGACAAGAAGACATATAACATCGGAAAGGATATTGCCACCAGTCGTGGTAACGTGAGTGATGCATTATACAATATCCCATCGGTAAGTGTTGACGTGGAAGGGGCGATTAGCCTTCGCGGAAACGAAAATGTCCGTATTCTGATCAATGGAAAACCTTCTGCACTTGCCGGTTTCGGTTCTACGGATGCCCTCAGGCAATTACCCGCGGACGCCATTGAAAGGGTAGAGGTCATCACCAGCCCCTCGGCGCGTTACGATGCAGAAGGTACGGCAGGTATACTGAATATTGTGCTCCGGAAGGAAAAGACATTAGGCCTGAACGGCTCTGTAAATACGAGTATTGGCTACCCCATCGCCGGCGGGGTGACGAGCAACCTCAACCTTCGTACCGACAAGTTCAACATTTTCAACACCCTTGGTTATTTTTACCGGGAGCCGCCGGGCAATGCATTTTACGACAACACGTATAATGGGGGGGAGTTTAGCAGGATCATAGAAGACCGGGATATCTTGCGGAGGGATAAAGGCTTTAATGTGAATCTGGGTGTAGAAATCTATTTAACCGAAAAATCTTCAATTACCGGAAGTATTTTTGGCCGCTATTCCGATGAACTTGACGATACTGAGAATAACAGCCGGCGTTTTGTACAAAATACCCTGGATAGCCGAACCTTTCGGGGCGAGGAAGAACATGAGGATGACAAAAGTTACCAGGTTTCATTGAATTATACGAATAATATAAACGAAGACGGGCACAAATTGACGGCGGACTTTCAATATTCCAGGGACGACGAATCCGTGGAGACTACCATAGAGGAGAGAAACACCTTTCCCAATAGTGACTTGCTGGCAAGAGAAAATGTTATTGAAAGCGAAATAGAGAACGAATTTCTGTTACAGGCAGATTACGTCCTGCCAATTGGGGATACACAGTTTGAAGCCGGTTACAGGGGTGATTTTGAACAGGATGTCAATATGTTTAAACTAGACTCCCTAAATCAGGCTACCGGGCAATTTGAAAACAATCAGGAATTGAGCAATGAGTTCACCTATGATGAAAACGTGAATGCCTTGTACAGTCAATACGGCGACAAATTTGGCAAGCTCTCCTTTCTGTTGGGATTGCGACTGGAACATACCCAGCTCAAGGGTCAGTTGGCATCCGATTTTGACCTCACCGCTTTGCGGGAATCGCTGGGGTCCGATGTTCAATTCGACTTCAATAAAAAATATCTGGGTCTTTTCCCGACGGTAAATCTCATCTTAGAACTGAATGAGGAGGAGAGTATTACCCTGGGTTACAACCGAAGGATTAACCGCCCCAGGGGATTCTTTATCAACCCTTTCCCGTCACGTTCGAGCAGAACCAACATTTTTCAGGGGAACCCCGATCTGGACCCCGCTTTTGCAAACGCCTTTGATATCGGGTATCTGAAAAGATGGGAAAAACTAACGCTTACCTCCTCCGTCTATTACCAGAAGGAAACCAGTTCATTTGCCGTGGTGCAGGAAGAAACCGGGGAAGTTACGTCCGACGGTATCAGGATTATCCGCTCCATTCCTATCAATTTGTCTACAAACCAACGGATTGGGGCAGAGGCAGGTATTTTGTACAACCCGGCCAAATGGCTAAGGTTAAACGGAAGTTTTAATTTTTTTCAATTTGATTCTGAAGGGGTATTCAACGCTGTTGATTACGGCACAAAAAATAATAGTTGGTTTGCACGTTTCAGTTCCAAAGTGACTTTGCCGGGCAAGATCGACTGGCAAACCAATGCGTTTTACAGAGGCCCTAGGGAAACCGCCCAATCTAAAACCAAGGGGATCTTTTCATTGAACCTGGCCTTCGCGAAGGACGTCCTTGGAGATAAAGGAACCCTGTCCTTTAATGTCAGCGATCTGCTTAATACCCGTAAACGCCAAACCCTTACGCAAACGCCATTTTTTACGTCAGACAATGAATTTCAATGGAGGGAACGTCAATTGACACTTTCCTTTATCTACAGGATCAATCAAAAAAAGGAAAGGACTGGCCGTAACGGTCGAAATGGGGAAGAGGAGGATGTAGAATATACTCCCTGACGCCTGTGGTAAGATCATCAGCCTCCGGGGGCAAACACGAGGTCGTTTTAAGGAACATCTGCTTTCGCCCGATGTCCTCCAGCTACCAGGAATTGAAGTTCCATACCAAACGCCTGACTATTGCCCGGCGGCGTTGCTTGCTATTTCATCCAGTTTACGGACTATGGCGGCCCTGTCCAACCAGGTACCCCGTACCATAACCCCGGAGAGCTGTTTGAGGGCGGCAAGATCATCTAACGGGTTGCTGTCAACCAGAAGAATATCGGCATCCAGGCCTTCACGGATTTCTCCAAACGTGTCTTCCAATCCAAAAAATATCGCCGGATTCATAGTTCCTGATTGAAGGATCTGCAATGGGGTGAGCCCGGCCCTTTCCATGCCAGCCATTTCATGGTGAATGGAGAATCCAGGAACATTGAATAACTGAGGGGCGTCGGAACCCAAGAGCATACCATGTCCTTTATCCTGAAGGCTTTTCAGCAATTGCATGCGAATAGCGTCAAAAGTCTTCCACTGAGTGGCATCAAACCCAGTACCCGGACCAGTGGATTGTTCTTTTCGTTGTTTCCATTCGCTCAGGGTAGCCGCCGGCATGTATCTCATTTCGGGCTGGGAAAGTAGTTCCTCTGTATCGGTGGGGGCAAACCACCGTTCGAACAAGCTTTGCGTGGGAACAATCCAGA
>DATGCB010000254.1:0-3157 GCA_035312365.1 Eudoraea sp.
CCGTACTGGCCCCCAGGGTCATTTTTTTGTACCCGTTGCCATCGAAAGACATACAGCGTTTTTCCAGCAGGTATAAATGGGCTTCCATCATATCGCCGTTTTCGAGGTCATACCTGGTGTAGACTAAATTTTTGCTCCTGCCTGCCTGGTCTTTGATGAAACCTACCATGAACCCAAAGGAAGACATCGGGCTAACGACATTCGTAGTCTCATTTGATATATATGCCGTCATCAGGTGTTTCACATCGGGGTGGTACCGTTCTGGTCTGTAATAGGCATAGCCTGTAGCCCTGTCATACCACACGTTATACATTGGTAATGCGGCCGGAGGTACCCCACTGCTGCGGCCTTCCCTTAACAATTCAGCAGGATTCACAGCCCTGGGGCCCATAACATCAGCCCTGGTTTGGTTAACATCAATGGTAATGGCCCTCTTTTGCCCAAAGTGCTTGTCGTCTACGTACCCTACCATCTGCCCGTTGGCCAGCCATATTGCCGCATGAGCCTCTGTTCCACCGGATTCTGCAGTCCCGAAGTTGTCCAGGAAGAAGGAAGGGGGCATTAACATGGAACCGTCTTTTGAGTTCACATAGTAATTTAGTTTAACTCTATTTGTTTCCCCGTCGCTTACGGCCATAACTTCAGATTCAATATAGTAATCGAAATAAAATTTCCCGTCCAATTCATTCTCATCCGGGTTGGCCGTTATGACCATACCCGGCTCACAGCACCCGAGACGCTCCTTAAGTTCATAGGATATTTTGGTTCCGGTGACCTTATTTGGATTCAGATGACTGGCAAGGATGATAACCCGTACAGGGCTATCACATTCCCCGTCAATTTCCTCAGCTTCTGTCCAATGTTGAATTTCCTGGTCATTGGCGAGAATGGAAAAAAAAGTTTCAGCACTGCTATTAACCGGGGCTTTTATTGATAAGTCATAGCCCGCAGGTAAGTTCAATGCATATACCGAAAGGCGTTGCGATTGGATGGTATCAATTGTGACCGGAGGAGCCACGCCGGGAATCAGATCAACGGGATCTTTTTTAAGTTCTACCTCCCGTTCCCTTCGAAAAAAGCCTCCGCCAGAATCCTCAATTTCACCTTTATAATGTCTAAAATAGGCCGCATGAAGAATTTTATCAAATCCGATACTTTTATAGTATGGTACAAGTTGGCGGGAACTCACCTTAAAAGATTTTCTTACAAATTCAATAGTTTCTGAAGTGGAATATCTATTGGCGTAATCTGCCAGGAGTACATTGGCATTGTAAGCCTGTCTGAAAGGTGATTTGTCCAGATCAAACTCTTCTGCACTATAATGCTCCCCGTTATTGGCAGGATAAACCAGTGCAGACATATAATCTGCATTACTCTCATCAAGCCAGTTGTGAAAGGAATAATCCGGCCCATCAAAATTCTCAATCTGGAAACAATGCCCGGCCTCATGGGCAACAACTTGTTTAAAATCATCCAGTGTTCCTCTTTCATCGGTCCAATCCACTGAACGCATCCAGCATTCGGAACGTAAGTCGTAGGCTTGTGCATCCTGATCAATGGTTTTACCCGATAACAAAAAGAACCATTTTCTTTGTACACGGCCATACTCACTGTATTTGGCCCGGGACTGGATCATCGCCTCAAAATTAGCTTTGATCACAGATCTCCGGTAACTATTCGGAGTAGCGGTCCAGGGACCGGGGACAATAACGTGGTCCAGATTGTTTGGGCTTTTGTAGACCCAGCAATCCGGAATATCGGAGGCTCCTAATTTAAACAATGTGAACAGGTCAAATTCCCTTCCGTTAACACCTGTGCTCATTCTCCCATCCTGATTAAACATCAGGGAAGTGAATCCGTAATTGGTACAAGGTTCCGGGGTGCCTTGTGCATGCAATGACAGGGAACTCACAATACAGACAAATGCAAGCTGCCCTATTAAAATAGTACGTTTCATAGATTAGGTTTTTACAAATTCCACCCTCCTGTTCTGAGCTTTACCATCAGCAGTGTTATTGTCCCCAATCGGTTCGGTCTCCCCCTTGCCCTGCGTTGAAAGTCTGGCGGAATCAATACCATAAATAGTTACCAGGGCATTTTTTACGGCATCGGCCCTTTTTTTGGAAAGTTCCAGATTGGAAGCATTCTCCCCATCGGAATCCGTGTGCCCGATAATATTGAGATTCATATTGTTTTCCTGCTGCAACGCCTGGGAGATCTGCCGGATGATCCCCATGGACTGGGGTTGTATATTGGCACTCCCGGAGTCGAATAGGATGCCGTTGGTGGATACCCTCCCTTCAGCGATCAATTTCTGCCTGAGATCCAGTCCCCCTTCGGCTACTTTCAGGTTTTTGATAAAGAGGCGTTCTTTGCCATCCCTGAAATAAAGAAGTTCAAACTTTAAAGCGGTCAATTGCTGATCCGCCGGGAGCAGCCTGGGGACATCTATGTATTTCTTTTCGTTCATCCATAACCTGAATCGCTGATTGTTCACCGCAATGGAGATATGGGGTTGGGTGAGCACCGCATCCCGCAAATCTGCACCAATCTCGTTATTGATATCTCCGCTGCGGTTTCTGATCCGCATGCCGACAGGGGCATACTGGCAAAAGGAAAATTGTGCCAGTGCATAATTCCCCAGTTTGAATGCATTGTTATCAGAAATGATAATTTTTAATACGGAAGTGGAAGCGGTTTGGCGATCCAGTCCGTTTGCGATAAGATCAAATTCAATCGTGTATTCCTCGGGCAGAGAGGGAAGATCCGGGATAAAATAATTGGAATGCCCGCTTTTCAATTCAAACCACTTGTCAGTTTCATCATTAATACTAACAACCTCCCCGGAACCATTGGTATTCCACCTGGATGGAAAATCTCCCACGTTTTCCTGCCCAAAATCATCAAAGAATAACAATTTATCCCCAGGAACAAAGTCGAATTTGCTGTAAACCTTCATCATTCTGGGGTCATTGGATAATGATACAGGCGATGAGCCCGTATGGGTCTGACCATCAACATTCGGAGGGTCATTTTCCGGATCGGGGCTGCCCTCTTGCGGTGGTGGTGAACCGACTGTACCCCTGGGGTTCTTTTGCTTTTTGCCGGGTTCCAGAATACTGTCCAGGACCTGATCCGTTTTTTTTGAGGTTTCCCT
>DATGCB010000255.1:0-2339 GCA_035312365.1 Eudoraea sp.
AATGGGGCACACCTAATGGGTACTGCTCGAATGGGGGATGATCCTAAGAATTCCGTAGTTAATAGCATCAATCAGGCTCATGATATTAAAAATTTGTTCATTGTTGATGGAAGTTCATTTACAACTGCAGCCGCAGTAAATCCGACATCTACCATTATGGCATTGGCTTTAAGGGCGGCAGACAAAATATGGCAGAAAAGAAGAGAGTGGAATTAAGGTGTCTAACAAAAAATAAACGACATTGAAACGGTCGTTTATTAATGACGTTAGCCACAAGTTGAATGAGCAGACTAATAGAAAAACCACATCTGATTTTTTTACTCTCAATTCCGATAATAATGCTTATTGGAATTTTGAGTGGAAACGCAGTATTAGATTTAAATATTCACGACACCCATTATGTAATTGCTTATTTGCATTTTGCAACTCTGATTGCAATACTCTTCGGGATAATCGGAGTTGGATATTGGATTATGCAAAAAACGGATAGAAAACTATCAAGATGGCTAAATTGGACTCACGTTGGACTATCCTTTGGCGGAACTTAAGTAGTATGGATTTTGACTAAATTTTATCGGGCTGAAATAATGGAATACGAATTCAACCATAATCTGAATTTAATTATAACGCTGATTATTTTGATTATGGTTTTGGGACAACTGGTTTTCGCGATTAACATTGTTAACGGACTGATAAAAAAGAAAAATAAAACCAGTGGCTAAGAATGTATATCCGCAATTATGGCGAATTCGACTACGTAGGAATCCACTCGGAATATCTAAAGTCAGTGTTAAACCGAAAATCAACGTGTTTTAATCCGTAACTGACGGTAATATAGGACCGTTGTGTGTAATTATCAGCTTAAGTTTATTGCTTAATGTTTGAAAGTAAATTGATATTTGGAATCATAATGATTGTAACAGGGTTGACTTATTTGATTACGTCATTCCAGAGACGCAAATGGAATGAAGGAGATCTCTGGGATAAATCAATGCTTTTCAGAGGATTGGTCGGAGGAATATCTTTGATCTTGATAGGTATTGTCAGCATCTTAATACATTATAATAAATGGTGAATACCCCGCAACCAAAAGCAAACAACTGCGGCTTTTTGGTTGTTGGCAGGACAAAAGGACATCCACGTGGATCTTTGTTATGATGATGCCGTTATGGAGTTTCCGTACAACGGCGAAAAAATAAAGCTGATCTTGAACAATCTCCTGGCCAATGCCATCAAGTCCACCCTGACCGGGGAATCGGCAAACCAATTTATCAACCGCTTCTGATTGGAAAAAGGGAAGGAATTGCTCATCTTGAACCATGTAAATGTTTCAGATGTTGTCTTTGCCTGTGGGTATGGATATCCTGGGTATTTCGGCAAGCTTTTTTCAAAAGCTTACGGAGTAAGCCCCCAACAAATCCAAAATTCCGAGTAGACGTAAAACATTGTTTTCGGGTATCTTCCCCTGTTGAGTGGCTTTCTTGCCGATAGGCCAGTCTTACAGATCTAGCCAAAAGCCAATTCATTGTTTAAAACTCGATTTATACTACGACTATTCAGCCAACCGAGACGGTTTTTTGATTTAGGTTACAATAGTCCACAAAATAGTTACATACCTCCATGCCCGCTTCCTTTCAAATTAAAACTTTTGGTAGGCTCAAGCATATCAAAAGGAGGGAAGTGTTGAATGATGGCCTCTTTATCCCTCACTGATACCCCGGTCTGTTAATATAATGCGTTTGGGCATCAGTTTTAAAGTTTAGTAAGAACTATAAAAAATTAAAAAACATGAGAACGATAAATTTATTCTTTGCAATCATTCTACTTATGACGGTTGATGTATCGTCCCAGACTTCAAGAAAAAACTTTGAGGAAAAATTGCTTCAAGTAGAAAAGTTCCTTCAGCAGGAGATGGATGCCAGAAAAATACCGGGCCTTGCTTATGGAATATTTGACGAAGATGAAATAGTGGCATCTGGCACTTACGGTCTGGCAAATGTGCAGCACCAGGTGCCGGTGAAAATCGAAACTATTTTCCCCCTGGCTTCCATTACCAAGCAATTCACGGCCGCGGCCATACTTATCCTGCAACAGGATGGTAAGTTAAAGGTTTCCGATAAGCTGTGCCAATATCTGGAGGAATGCCCGGAGCAATGGTCGGAGATTACTCTTCATCAGCTTCTGACCCATACTTCTGGACTTCCCGGATCCAATAAGGAAGATGGAAGTTCCAATATAATGGCAGAATACTCCGGGGTACACCAGATGGATCCTGTCAGAGTGGGTATGGCACTGGCAACTGTTTTGTCCAAACAGTATATATTCGATCTAATGAAAAC
>DATGCB010000256.1:0-5811 GCA_035312365.1 Eudoraea sp.
CGCCGGGGCGAACAGGCACAGGTCGTTAAAAAAAGTAACCGTTTCCGTAGGGTACAGTTCAGGCCCGTCAATATCGACTACGGAAAATAATGACAGGAATTTTATCTGCATACAGGCACCTTCTGCTACATAGCGATGGTAACCGTTTACCGGTAATGACTTCAACTTCGCTTTCATGAAAAAAAGCCGGGACGGTGCATCGAAAAAATTATACTGTTCCGATTTAAAGGGGAACCAATCGTTTCCCTTGTCCCGCATTTCACCTTCAAACTCGATTTTTACATTATGTACCTTGGGGGTGCCCAACAGCCCAACATAGTTCAAATATTTTTGGACGATCGGCGGAAGGGGTTCGAGGTCCTTTTCGGTAATGATTCCATTTTGGAATATTTCGCTGTCAAGGGCCCGTTTTACATCCGTTTTATAGCGTTTTTCAAATTGCTGCGCCCCGACACCTATGATTGCGGCCAAAAGAATGATGCCATTGGCAATAGCACCATACTTCGCATCGGACCAAACCGTCAAAATCAACAACTGTGATACAATAACTGCCGGGAGGGCTACAAAAGCCCATCCATCTTTTTTGAAATAGATCATGATTGCCGAGACGATAAAAAGCAATCCCGTCACCACCCAAAGCAATCCGACGGGTTTTGACACTTCTCTGGTGATGATAGAATTATTTACAAGGGCAAAGGCCCTGGCAAAACCAATGAAATGAATAAGGCCATGAATCAATACAATGAGGAACAGTGCTACTTTCATTTTTCCAATTCCTTTGTATTCTTTGCCTTAGGAGCGTTTATTATCCCACCGAAAAAAAGGAGCAAAAGGCCAATCGCATAAAACGTAATATGCCATTGAGGGGCATAGAAATCTTTATTTATAAAAAGTTGGACGGTAAGCCAAAGGATCAGGGTCATACCCTGCACCATGATAAAAAATGGATAATTCTTCACTTTTCGCGCAACACTTATGGCGATGACAATACTTGAAATGCCGTTCGCCAGGAACAAAATTACCCCAGGAATCAGATAATCTTCGAACGAAGTACCTTTCAAATAGTCCAAAGGAATCTTTAACGAAGCCCCTGTAGGGTCTGAAATTAATCCGAATCCACCCAAAAGAGCCCAGAACCCAAGAAAATATAGGAGGAATATGGCGGAAGCCCTCAACGTCTTTGTCTTCATATTGTGCATGTGGAGGAAAGCCGAAAAGTGGATTGGATATAATCGACGTGTCTAAATTTCTCTTATGTGGTTCAGTATGTCTTGTTTTTTTTCGTTGAGCAGCTAGACCACCCAAACGGGGCATACAACGGGCAAAAACTCACAAAACTGGTTAGCAGAAATACTCCGGCCAAAACCATTAGGACAATGCCCAGGGCCCCCGAAATGACATTGTAATAGTAAAGAGACGCGATTGCTACGGCGATGATCGTTCGAATAATACGGTCCGCAGTTCCCATATTTTTTTTCATAGTTATTGTTTATAGAGGTAAAAATAATGCAAATAATTATCCCAAAATATGACTAAAGTCATCTCCCCGTTATTGCCGGGATCCTATAGCCATCAACAGGTATTCATCGGGAGTACACCTGGCCAAAGGTCCACCTTGTATTAACATGCATTACATTAAGGTACATCCAGTCTTTTTAAATACGCTTCCATCAACCCCAGATATTTTCTTGTTTCCTCCAGGGCTTTTGTTTCAGTTTCATCATCCGATGCACTCCTGGCCCTCAGGCTATTGACCTTGGCCCGTACATTGGCACGGTAACTTTTGTAATAGGTAAAAAGTTGGTGTTCCTCCGTATTTCTCATAACCGTAAAATGGAGGTTATAGGAATCAGCAAACAAATCAGAAAGATCCTGTCTGCCAGATGCATCCAGATCCATACAAAGGAAGGCGATTTCGTTTAAGACATCGATTTGACGGTAATCATCATTAAATTCGATACAATCAAAGGGCTGGGGTGCGGGCAATAAAAAAATATTACGGGTATGAAGGTCTCCGTGACAATCCCGGAATAAACCGGAACGAAGCCTTTTTAACAGCAACTTTTCATGGTAGTTCATAAATTTAGATGATATTTCTATCGCACGGCCGATCCGCCTGCCGTAGCCTGGGTCAAGTTTCATGGAAAGAAATTCTATCTCCAAATCCAGGTCGTTGAATTTGTACTTTACGTCCAAGACATCTCTTTGGTTAATGATAGTGGTATTTTTGTGAAAATCAGCAATGCATTTTGCCAGGCTTGTTATGTCGGACCGGCTTACCTTGTTTTTTGATAACAGCACATCCATTTGCAATTCAGGATCCAGTTTACGCATTTTTACCGCAAAGTCTATTAGTGTTCCCTCCTCCCCTCCTATACAATACCGGCCTGCCAACTCAAAAATTGGCACAATGTCGAGGTATATCCCAGAAGAAAATCTATTATTCAGCTCAATTTCTCTGAGACAATAGTGCCTGCGTAATTCTAGGGTGGAGAAATCAAGAAAGGAATAGTGGATTGGTTTTTTGATCTTGTAAACGAAACGATCGCAGAGGATGACCCAGGAGATATGGGTTTCAACCAATGCGCGTTTCCCTGACGGTTCCGGAAATTCGCCCCAGGCAAGTAGTTTATCGATCTGCTCTTTTACCATTGTTCAGTAATTGGTTTTCCCGTTACAGCATGTTTTGGAAATTGTCCCGGCTTTTCCGGTATCAAATGATGTTTATTAAAGAGTTACAATGTTTGCCGGATAAATTGAAGTATCTAAAGATCGGTTTTGCCTTGCGCCTGCTTTTCTTCCAACGCTTGCCGCCAAGACATCCGTTTTCATAATTTCGACAGGCAATAGTTTTCTCCTCTACCTTCCCGGGCAACCATAGCCTTCAATTCTTCGTGTCCCTTTTAATAAGGATCGGAATGTACTTGAAATTAAATGGTGACACCACCTTCCAAAAACACGTTGTAATTCTTTCATAACCCATCACAGTAAAACTACCAGTTCCGGGACGACCATCACATGATGACCGTCATTTGACGGGAATTAATTAAAATATGAAATTAAAAATGCGGGCAACCTGATCCAAATCATTGTAGTAAATCCGCTATTCGATTTCCTTTGCACAAAAACCAGGAAATGGTCGCGACCGCGCTTCTGATCGTATTTATTTTATTAGTGCTTGGTTTTTTACTGGTGCCGCTGGAGTTATACATAAATACGATCAAAAATCAGTACTACGTACAGCTTAAAGGTTTGGCAAGAGCAAGTTTGGACGGAGATGAGGACGAATTGATACAAATCAGGCTTAAGGTATTTTTTAGGAATTTTTATTTCTACTCTCATCGGAGGAGCACAATTTGAGCCCCATGAAGAAAATCCCATGCTGGGCTTTCGGGGAGCATCGAGATACTACAGCGACCATTACAAAGAAGGCTTTGCCCTGGAATGCGCTGCGATTAAAAAAGTACGGGAAAAGATGGGGTTGGTTAACCTTAAAGTGATGGTTCCTTTTTGCAGGACCGTTAAAGAAGGTAAACAGGTCGTTGAACTGATGGAAAAAAACGGATTGAAAAAAGGTGCAAACGGACTCGAAATCTATACGATGGTCGAAATACCGAGCAATGTCATCCTTGCCGAGGAATTTGCCAAAGTCTTTGACGGGTTTTCCATCGGTTCCAACGACCTTACCCAACTAACACTAGGCATTGACAGGGATTCAGAAATCATGGGTAAACTTTTCGATGAAAACGATCGGGCGGTCAAACGAATGATTGCAATGGCCATCCGGTCTGCAAATAAAACAAAAACCAAAATCGGGCTTTGTGGGCAGGCCCCGAGCGATTTCCCTGAATTTGCAAGGTTTTTGGTCGAGGAAGAAATCGATAGTATTTCCTTTAATCCCGATGCGTTGTTGCAGGGCATCGAGAACATCAACAAAGCAGAAGAAAGCCATGCCATTTTTGGACTGGCCGAAAGTAGCAATTAACCCTTTCTTTAGTATGAAAAAGAACATGAGAAAAATGATGACTTTACTGTTAATCTCAGGTTCGGTTATTGTGTGCTGGATCGCCCTTACTGTGGTGGCCCAAATGGAGGGCCCAGAAAAATTGGAAGTAATCGAATCTGACAGGAAAATAAATAAAGCCCTTCTGGTCTATAATCCAGATTTGTTTTACAATTTGGATGAGCAGGTCTGCGAGTCTATTGCAGCAGGACTTTTAGCCGAAGGTTGGTCATCTACCATAGCTACGGTTGCCGCAGCAAAAAAATTGAATGACACTTCCTTTAACCTCTTTGTGTTCTGCGCCAATACTTACAATTGGGCACCTGACCGGCCTACAAGTGCCTTTATTGAAACCCACTCCGGGTTAAAGGGAAAAAATGTAATAGCGATCACTTTGGGAAGCGGCTCTACCAAAAAAGCGCAACAGCAGCTCGAGGAGAAAATACGTGAAAAGGAGGCCCGGCTGCTGGAATCCTGGGTATTTTGGTTAATGCGCCCCAACGATCCATCCAGATCTGATGAGCAGAACGTGAAGGTGGCCCTTGAAAAGGCCCATAGTCTGGGACAACGGATTGCACAGGTCATATCAAACGAATAATTTCACTCCAAATGTTCTAAATGCAGGAGTGATTCTATCGGATAAAAACCAAAAAATATCCCCTAAACTGATCTAAGTCATTTTACACGTCCGATTATGAGTGTATTTTAGTACATAATTACAAGCGATATTGTTCTTTGAAAAAATAAGTAGGTTGGGTTTTGTATCGTGGGGATGCAATAACCCGAAGATTAGGAAGGTGTTACAGACATCCTTTATACCTTTTGAGTCCTGAACGGATTTAGCGATAAATTCAAGTAAGTTCCAGTATAAGTGGTCATTGGATAGACTACGTCTTCCAGGAATCCGGGGTATTTCGGTATCCCGGATTCTTTTAAAATATTGGTTTTCATTGTTGCGAGACGATGCGGATCACAGTAAGGAAGGGGATGCTATTGAAACCTGGCATATCAATTAAGCCATCTTAGCAATAAAATGGCATAAAAGATGAGTTAGCAGTATTGATGAATTCCGTTTCTTTATGGAAAACAGGTAGGCCGTTGGTGTACCTGTTTTTTTGTTTTTGGGCAATTGGTGGGCTATCGAAAAGTAATCCCATAAATTTGTATTCCTAAAATTTATCAAATGTGAGCAAAGCCATTTATATAACCACCACAGAACCCAATAGCGGTAAATCGATTATTTCATTAGGGTTGATGCAACTGCTCCTGGGCAAGGCTGCCAAGGTAGGCTATTTTCGACCCATTATAGACAATTATGAACCTGGTGGCATTGACAACCACATCAATACAATGACCACTTTTTTTGGCCTGGACATTCCGTTCAAGGATGCCTATGCCTTTACCCGAAGCGAAGTCATCCGAAAGAAAAACGAGGATCGTGATGATGAAATCATTGGCAAAATCATTGAAAAATACAAGGCCATTGAGGATCGGTTCGATTTTGTCCTGGTCGAGGGCACTAGTTTTTCAGGGGAAGGGACCATAATCGAATTCGACATCAACCTTGTCATAGCCAAGAACCTGGGTATCCCTGCCATTATTTTGGCGAGTGAAGTGGGTAAGACCACGGACGGGCTTGTGGGTAATTTGCAAATTGCCTATGATTCATTTACAGACAAGGGTGTGCAGGTACTTGCCGTCATCGCGAATAAGGTACAGCGGGAAAATATTTCGCGTGTGGTGAAAGGGCTTCAAAAACAGCTGCCTGGTAATGTGTTGGTCTGTGCAATTCCCCTGAATCCGGTCCT
>DATGCB010000257.1:0-9423 GCA_035312365.1 Eudoraea sp.
TGTAGGGGACTTTGATATCAGCTACCCCATCATCCTGACACCAGAGCAATACCTTGAGCTCATTAGGCGGGAAAACATGAAAGCCTACTTTAAGGAAAAGATCGATGCATATTCCGGTAAAAAGGAGGGGAGCGAGGAGGCACGAAAAAATTTACTGCCCAATTTCTACGTGAACAGCAGCTTTTTTGAATCGATCTTTGGAGGGAATACCATTGAGGTCATCCCACAAGGGTCTGTGGCCATGGATCTCGGCGTCATTTGGCAAAAAAACGATAACCCGGCCCTGTCCCCGAGGAATCGGACCAATCTCTCCTTCGATTTTGACCAGCGGATCAGTCTAAGCATGTTGGGACAGATTGGGGAGCGGCTGCAGGTAACGGCGAATTATGATACCGAGGCCACCTTCGATTTTCAGAATCTGGTAAAACTGGACTATACGCCCACAGAGGACGATATTATCCGGAAGATTGAGATAGGTAATGTAAACATGCCATTAAACAGTTCACTTATTACCGGGGCACAAAGCCTTTTTGGGGTGAAGACGCAATTGCAATTCGGGAAGACCACGGTTACCGCTGTTTTCTCGGAGCAACGTTCACAGAACAATACCGTAGTTGCGCAGGGAGGTGGCACCTTGAGCGATTTTGAATTAACAGCCCTCGATTATGATGAAGATAAACATTTTTTCCTGGCCCAGTACTTCAGGGATGTATATGACAATGCCCTCATAGACTATCCCTATATACGAAGCCAGATACAGATAACACGCCTGGAGGTCTGGGTGACGAACAGAAGTCAGCAGACACTGAATGTCAGAAATATTGTGGCGATACAGGACCTTGGGGAGGCCCAAAAGGCGGGAACCCGGATAGGGATTGCCAATGGAGAACCGGGAGGGTTTTTTAACACCTCGGCAAGTAATCCCGATCTGCCAAGGAACGGTGCAAACGACTACGATCCCACCCTTATAGGAAATGGTGGCATTCTCAATGCATCTGTCAGGGACATCGCTACGGTAGATGATGGGTTCAATATTAATACCGGGTACCAGATCAACCAGGGTTTTGATTATGCCATTCTGGAGAATGCAAGGAAATTGGATCAGGGCAGAGATTACACCTTCAATTCCCAACTGGGGTACATTTCGCTGAATCAGCGTTTGAGCAATGACGAGGTCCTAGGGGTCGCCTTTCAATATACGTTTAATGGGCAGGTATTTCAGGTAGGAGAATTTGCCAACGGGGGTTTGGATGCCACAACCATAACACAGGGCGCCGTAGCTCCTGAGATCAATAATAACACCCTTGTTCTCAAATTACTCAAGAGCAATATTACCAATGTCAATGATCCTATTTGGGACCTCATGATGAAGAATATTTATGCTACCGGGGCCTTTCAGCTCAGCCAGGAAGATTTTAAGCTGAACATACTTTATACAGAATCTACCCCCAGGAACTACATTACACCTGTGACAGAAGGTGCGGGAAGTGGGTGGCCGGATGGACTGCAGGACCGGATCCTGATAGATGTTTTTAATTTGGATCGTTTAAATGTATATAACGATGTTCAACCCGGCGGAGACGGGTTCTTTGATTTTGTTCCGGGCCTCACGGTCAATACCCAGGGAGGGCAGATCATTTTTACGAAAGCCGAGCCCTTCGGGGAATACCTCTTTGACCTTTTGGGTGGTGGGAATTATGATGTTGACAATGATCAGGGGTACAATGAGAACCAGCGCAAGTATGTCTTCAGGGATATGTATGCACAGACAAAGGCTGCTTCACTGGAGGATGCTGAAAAAAATAGATTCCGCTTAAAAGGGCGATACAAATCTGAAGGGGCCAATGGGATTCCCATAGGCGCTTTTAATGTACCGCGCGGTTCGGTCCGGGTAACAGCCGGTGGCCGCCAGTTGCAGGAGGGGATAGATTATACGGTGAATTACCAGGCAGGTACCGTTCAGATCCTGGACCCCAGCCTCGAAGCTTCGAATACACCCATCAACATATCTGTAGAAAACAATGCAGTATTTGGGCAGCAGACCCGAAGGTTTACGGGGATCAATGTGGAACATCAGTTTAACAGGAACTTTGTACTCGGAGGGACACTGCTAAACCTCAATGAACGCCCATTAACCCAAAAATCTAATTTTGGTGTGGAGCCTGTGAACAATACAATCTTTGGATTGAATGGAAATTTCTCCACGGAAGTCCCCTTCCTGACCAGGCTGGTCAATAAACTCCCCAATATTGATACCGATGTGCCCTCCAACGTTTCCGTCAGGGGAGAAGTAGCCTTCCTGAAACCCAATTCTCCTAAAAATGCCGATTTCAGGGGGGAAACCACGACCTACCTCGATGATTTTGAAGGGGCGCAGGCGCTGATAGATATTCGCTCATCCCTGGGATGGACTATGGCGAGTACCCCGGAAGAGTTTAAGACCGCCGGGGAACCGGATATTGAAACCGGGTATGAACGGGCAAAGATGGCCTGGTACACCATCGACCCCATCTTCTATACAAACCAGAGGCCTTCCGGCATCAGTGACAATGACATTTCTACGAACGAAACCAGGAGAATATTTATTGATGAGGTTTTTCCACAGGTAGACATTGCCCAGGGTCAGACGACAGTACAGAACTCCCTGGATCTCGCTTTCTACCCAAATCAGAGGGGGCCATACAATGCAAACACAAATTTTGGGAGCCTGCAACCCACTGAAAAATGGGCGGGCATCATGCGGTCCCTCAGCAGCACAAATTTTGAACAGTCCAATGTGGAATTTGTTCAGTTCTGGGTAATGGATCCCTATGTTGACGGCATCGCAACCGGACCCGGGGAACTGGTGATCAACCTTGGGAACATCTCCGAGGACATTTTGGAAGATGGTAGAAAACAATATGAAAACGGCCTCCCGGGCGTGGGAAGCAACGATCTTACCACATCAACGGTTTGGGGCCGGGTGCCGGCTACACAGGCCCTGGTCTATGCCTTCGATGCGGCCGAGTCAAACAGGGCGTTGCAGGATATAGGCTTCGATGGGTTGGATGATGCCGGTGAAGCTGCTATTTACGGGAGCGGGGCAGATCCTGCTCTGGATAACTATGAATACTATCTCAACAGAGATGGAGGGATTTTGGAGCGCTATCTGGATTTTAACAATCCGGATGGAAACTCTCCCGTGGCCGTAACAAATACCAACAGGGGATCTACAACCCTGCCCGACGTAGAGGATATTGACAGGGACCTCACCATGAATACCATTAACAGCTATTATGAATACCGCATTCAGATAAGGCCAAATACCACGGTGGATGACCAATATGTCACGGATATCAAAGAGGGGATGACCCCCAATTTGCCCAATGGATCACAACTCAACCGCCGGTGGATACAATATAAGATCCCCCTGAGCGATTTTACAGATGCAGTCGGAGGAATTGCTGATTTCAGGTCTATTAGTTTTATGCGGATGTATCTTACCGGGTTTGCGAATGATATTGTTTTGCGTTTCGCCACCCTTGATCTGGTCCGCGGCGATTGGAGAAATTATACGAAAACGCTGGAAGCTGATGCGGATGATCCCGCAGACGACGGTACGGTTGTGGATGTGAATACGGTGAACATTGAAGAGAACAATTCCAGGATCCCTATTCCATATGTCCTGCCACCCGGTGTGATCAGGGAACAGTTGAATAATAACAATACCATTATCCGTCAGAATGAACAATCGTTATCCTTTGTAGTGGAAAATCTGGAGGCACAGGATTCCCGGGGGGTGTTTAAAAATGTAAATATAGATGTTCGCCAATATGAACGTATTAAAATGTTCATGCATGCGGAAAAAATACTGAACTCGGATTATCTGGATGATGATGTTCCCCTTGTGGGATTCCTGAGGATTGGATCTGATTTCTCTGAAAACTTCTATCAGATCGAAGTTCCCCTCCAATTTACGTCCTTCGGGACCAATTCTCCGGAGGAAATATGGCCCGAGGTCAATGAACTGAATATTGCGTTAAGCGACCTGAATCAGGTGAAATCCCTGGGGATTGCCAACCAGACTTTAGGGAATATTAATTTTTATGAGATTGTGGATGGGGCCGTTGTTCCTGTAGCCGAGTTTGCTCCCAGGACTCCCGGGCAATTACGCATTGGGATTCGGGGGAATCCATCCCTGGGGAGTATTCGGAGCATGATGGTGGGGATAAAGAATATTGATGACGTACCTGCCAGGGGAGAGGTATGGTTTAACGAATTACGCCTGGCGGGGTTAGACAACAACGGCGGTTGGGCCGCGGTTGCAGCGATTGACGCTAACCTGGCCGACTTTGCCAATGTCACAGCGACAGGGAGCAAGAGCACCTCAGGTTTCGGAGCTATTGACCAGATGCCCAATGAGCGTGCCCGTGAAGATGCAGTGGCATACGATGTTGTTACCAATGTGGAAGTGGGGCAATTGTTCCCGAAAAAGTGGAATTTACAAATTCCTTTTAATTACGGGATCTCTGAACAGATCATAACCCCTGAGTTCGATCCGGTGTACGATGATCTCAAATTGGATGATAGAATTGCAGCTGCCGATACCCCGGAAGACGCGGCTGAAATCCAGGAACAGGCCGAGGATTATACAAAAAGGACCAGCATCAATTTTATTGGAGTCCGCAAAAACAGGGGTGAAGAGGCCGAGGAAAATTTTTATGACATTGAGAACTTCACGTTCAATTATTCGTATAACGAAACAGATCACAGGGATTTTGAAATTGCCAATCTCAGGGATCAAAATGTAAAGGCAGGTTTTGTTTACAGTCATGCTTTTGACCCGCTGCCTTTAGAGCCCTTTGCCAAAAATGATTCCCTATTTACAGGCAAATACTGGCAATGGCTCAAGGATCTGAATTTTAATCTGCTTCCGGCGAGCATTTCAGTCCAGTCCGACATCGACCGGCAATTTAATCAGCAGCGGTTCAGGGATGTACTGGAACCAGGTGTGGAACGCCTGGAACTTCCTTTGCTCCAGCAGCGCAACTATCTTTTTAACTGGCAATACGCCCTGAATTACAGCCTTACCAAATCCTTGAGGATCAATCTCACTTCGTCAAACAACCGGATTGTTCGCAACTATTTTGAAGAAGACGGAAATCCCAATTCCCTGATCCGGGAGGATCTGACGCTCTGGGATGGTTTTTTTGATGTAGGTGAACCCAACCGGCATGCCCAGCAGATGGAGCTCAATTACGAATTGCCCTTCGCTAAAATCCCTGCCCTTGATTTTATCAATGCCCAATATACCTACACCAGTAACTTTGACTGGCAAAGGGGGGGCGATGCAATTAACGATGTGGTGAGGCAAGCCCTTGATGACCCCAATGCCGCCATTAACACCATACAAAATGCAAATACCCATAGCCTTACAGCTGCCCTCAGCCTCCAGCGATTTTATGACCAAATCGGGTTAAAGAAAAGAGATGGCAAAGGAGAAATTAATGCCGCACCCGTACGAACGGATAAGGCAGGCAATCCGGCATCGGATACGGCAAAACCAAAGAAGAAAACCGGAGGCCTGTTCAATGCCGCGATTGATCTCCTCACAATGGTTAAGCGACTTAATGTTAACTACAGTGAGAACAACGGAACGGTCTTGCCCGGTTATACGCAGTCCATTGGTTTTATAGGCACAACAAGGCCGACCTTCGGTTTTATCTTTGGAAGTCAGTCCGATGTGCGCTTCGAAGCGGCACGAAACGGATGGCTGACGACTTTCCCTGAATTTAATGAGCAATTTGTAAAGCGAACCAACAAGCAATTGAATATTACCGCCACCGCTCAGCCTTTGCAGGATCTGACCATAGACCTGGTGGCCGACAGGCAGTTTATGAGCAGTTTTCAGGAGAATTACAATATAGATTTTGCCAGGTTGGATCAGGGCCTGGAACCCTACGAAGCATTGACCCCAAATACCTTCGGCAATTTCAGTATTTCGACCATGATGATCGGCACCGTTTTTAATAAGAGCGATGAGAACAGTTCGGAGACTTTTGAAACGTTCAAGCAAAACAGGATCACGATTGCCAATCGGGTGCAGTCTGATCGCAGCAAGCCCGACATTGGGCTCGACGAGGACGGCTTCCCGCTTCGCTACGGAAAAACAAGCCAGGATGTGCTCTTGCCGGCTTTCTTTGCAGCGTACACCGGGCAGGATGTAAATAGGGTCAATCTCGATGCTTTCAGGGATATCCCGATACCCAATTGGAACATCAAGTATACCGGGCTGATGCGGAATAAATGGTTCAAAAAGAAGTTCAAACGCTTCTCACTGAGCCATGGGTACAGGGCGGCCTACAGCATTAACTCTTTCCAGACCAACCTGGAGCTGCTGAATACACCCATAGATCCTGAAACGGAAGATTTCAGGCCGGAGAATATCATCAACAATGTGGTACTTACAGACCAGTTTAACCCCTTGATGCGGATAGATTTTGAAATGCAGAGTTCCCTCAGCGTTTTGGCTGAGGTACGCACCGACAGGGCCTTGTCGCTCAGTTTTGACAATAATTTGCTCACGGAGATCAATGGCAAGGAATATACCCTGGGTCTGGGATACCGGTTTAAGGATGTTAAGTTTGTGACCAATATTGGGGGCGAAAAACAACGATTAAAAGGCGATTTGAATCTCAAGGCAGATGTTACCCTCAGGGACAATATCACCATTATAAGGAACCTGGATATTGATAACAACCAGATCACTTCGGGTCAGAATCTTTTGTCACTCAAGTTTACCGCCGATTATGCCCTGAGTAAAAACCTGAATGCCCTGTTTTTCTATGACCATTCGTTTTCAAAGTTTGCAGTCTCCACGGCCTTTCCTCAGACGACGATCAATACCGGATTTACATTGCGGTACAATTTCGGGAACTAGTACCAAATTTGGCCTCGGTAGCCACGCCTTCAAAGGAACTTTTGAGATATGATAATCAAAGGATGCCCGACGCATTTGGACCGTGCAAATCCGATACTACTTTTTTTGAAAACCTACATATAAACAATTACATTTGCTGGCATAACAAAACGATTAAAATGAATATACCAGCCGAATTAAAGTACACCAAAGACCATGAATGGATAAGCATAGATGGCGAAATAGCCACCGTCGGAATTACAGATTTCGCCCAGGGAGAATTGGGTGATATTGTCTATATTGAAGTGGAGACCCTGGATGAGACCCTGGAGCGAGAAGCGGTATTTGGTACGGTGGAAGCCGTCAAAACGGTTTCTGATCTCTTTCTGCCCCTGAGTGGGGAAATCATTGAATTCAATGGATCTCTGGAAGATGAACCCGAAAAGGTGAATACTGACCCGTATGGTGAAGGATGGATGATCAAAATTAAGATCAGTGATACAGCTGAGATTTCGGATCTTCTTGACGCCGATGCGTATAAGGAATTAGTAGGTGCTTAAAAGGCTGAGGTATACCATTGGTTTTTTCAGCTGGATGGCGATTATAACGCTACTCAGTTTGGTTTCCTTCCCGGATGACGACACGCCCGGTATGGATATCCCGCATTTGGATAAGGCCGTGCATTTCACATTTTATTTTTTGGCAGCTCTCCTGGGTTGCTTTTTTTTAAGGGAACAAACCAGGGGCGGGATACCGATCAAAAGAGCGATGGTTATCATGACTATTTCCGTCGTCCTTTATGGTATAGTTATTGAGGTAATTCAAAGTGTATTTACGACGGAACGATCCGGAGATTTTTATGACGTATTGGCGAATAGTTTCGGGGCTTTTACCGGTGCTGCAATTCTTAAATTTCTTTTTTCAGCCAAAAGGCAGTTAAAATGGAAGATTTAATTGCATTTTTATTAAATTATTGGTTAAATTAGCGAACATTAAATTAAAATATTATGGAACCGAAAAAGAATCCGAAAGCCGACCTGAGAAGAAATAGTGGACTCTATTTTGTCCTGGGACTGGCGTTGGTTATGGCATTGGTTTATGGTGCTTTGGAATGGAAGACCTATGATAAGACCAATGATTATGACATTTCCCTGAATGTGGAAGACGATCTTGATGAAGAAGTTCCAATGACAGAGCAGATCAAGACTCCACCGCCGCCACCGCCACCAGCGGCTCCTGAGGTGATTGAAGTTGTTGAGGATGAAGAAGAAGTGGAGGAGACCGTTATCGAATCTACGGAAACGAGTCAGGAAGAAGAGATTATAGAGGTTGAGGATGTTGAGGTGGACGAAATGGAAGAGGATGTTGATGTCCCATTTGCTGTAATTGAGGATGTACCTGTATTTCCCGGATGTGAAGGTGCCGCCAACAAAAGGGATTGCTTTAACGAAATGATGCAGAAGCATATTCGCAAGCATTTTCGCTATCCCGAAATCGCTCAGGAAATGGGTGTACAGGGTAGGGTTAATGTAATGTTCACCATCCAAAAAGACGGGAGCATTGGAAATATTAGATATCGTGGTCCTGACAAGAACCTCGAGGCGGAAGCCTTGCGGATTATTGAAAAACTTCCAAGGATGACCCCCGGTAAACAAAGAGGCAGGGCAGTAAGGGTACCCTTCAGTATCCCGATTACCTTTAAGCTGCAATAGTCTAAACTCATATAACGTATTAAAACCCGGCGGTCAGCCGGGTTTTTTATTTTACAAATTTGGCGCTTTCCCGATGGTAGTCCTATGCTGCACATAAAAACGCCGGCGGTATTCCGTCAGGGTTTTTTGGTACACTTCTTGTGTTTTAACATAATTGTAACAATTAAAGACACAAGTATGAAAAAGAACAACAAAGGACCGGATGGATCCCACGGCAATGGGATTACCGGCCAGGCAACCAAGTGTGCCAGCGTGGGATGCAAGCACGATGTAAATTTGCGAAAACGAGGATATCTGCATTTCCAGATCGGATTAATCATTGCTCTGGTGCTCGTCTATTTCGGGTTGGAGGCTTCCCTGGGCATCCAGGAACAATTTACACCTCCAATAGATCCCGGGCCTGAACCAACAGCCCTTATCATGCCCGATATAGCCTTTATTGAGATTGAAAGCCCGAAAAAGGAGGAAATCATTCCTGAAAAAAAAACTGCTTTCTCAAAGATCAAAATTGTAAACGGACCTATTGAAATAGACCCCGGACCGGATTTTATTTTAAAACCGGTCAATGGACCAACAGGCATGCCGGTAAATTCCGTTCTTTATGAAGAAGTTGATCCGGATGAGGAAATTGATTTTATCAGGGTGGAGGAAGCTCCGGTATTTCCCGGATGCGAAAACGTGGAAAAATCCGAAAGGTATGCATGCTTTAAAGAAAAAATGGCGGATCACATCAAAAGGAATTTAAAGTACCCGCGAATTGCGGAGGAATTGGATATTGAAGGGCGGGTCAGTGTGCAATTTAATATAAATACC
>DATGCB010000258.1:0-7425 GCA_035312365.1 Eudoraea sp.
CCTTCAGATTCCACCTCGCGGTGGACACCCTTGCCTTAAGCTAATGGTAGGTAACTACAGACCCCCATAACGGACTTGCACCGTCTAGTTATTTGCCATGCACGGCACACACAAAAAGTTCTGCAACAGATGTTGCAGAACTTGGTGCTTGTAGTGACCCCGGAGGGATTCAAACCCCCAACCCTCAGAGCCGAAATCTGATGCGCTATTCAGTTGCGCCACGGGGCCATTCCTTAGCGAGCGCAATTTACGCAAAAAGAACTTTGCGGTGCCAATAAAATCCGCTCAATTGGTATCGACCTTTTACATTTTTGACATACCCCGAAATCTGAAGATTCCAGACGTTCGAGGTTCTCCTTCAATCCTTTGAGGCGCTCCCTTGCCTTGCGCAATGCCGCATCCATCACCCCTTTGTTGTTGATCGCATCCATACGCGAAACCCGGCCAATGGCATTATCGGGGGCAATGGGTTGGGACAGTTCCTCGTATTGTCTGACTTTTCTTTCGGTTTTGGCAATTTCAGATTCTAACAGTTCTCGGATATTCGTTTTATTCATCGTCTGTAAGCGTCCCCTATTATTTTATTAATCCAAATGATCCGTTCCCCATAGGGTAGTTACAACAGTTTACTCTTTACAATTCCGGATATAGTTTTGCCATCTGCCTGCCCTGCCAATTCCCTGGAAACTATCCCCATGACCTTTCCCATATCCTGCATCCCCGAAGCCCCGGTTGCTGCAATGGTTTTTGCCACGACTTTTTCTATTTCCTCTTCGGATAATTGTTCCGGTAGAAATTTCTCAATAACGGCCACCTGTGATAATTCAGGACCGGCAAGATCATCTCTGCCCTGTTCCGAAAATATGGCGGCACTTTCTCTCCGCTGTTTTACCAGTTTTTGCACCAGTTTAATCTCATCCGCCTCCGACAGTCCTTGCCCCGAGCCCTTTTCCGTTTGGGCCAGCAACAATGCCGATTTTATGGCTCGTAACGATTCCAAAGCCACCGTATCCTTCGCCTTCATAGCTGCTTTCATTTCTTCCATTACCTGTTGCTGTAAGCCCATATCACTCTTTTTTTTACAGGGCGAAGATAAAAAATAAACCCGAAAACATCTGGTGAATTCGGGTTTAAAGATAGTTTGGGGAAACTATTTTGAAGGTATATTAATCGACGTTCCCATGTAAAAATGAGTTATTGGAACGCAACTGTATATCCCCATTGCTGTCCTCACTTAGGCTGGTTTTAGATACCTTGCCCTCTTTAGGGTTATCCTCTAAATTAACCCCTTGCCGCCTATAGGCAGGCTCTTTTTCAATCTCGTCGATGGTGCTTACACTGTTCTGAAATTTATAATTGAAATCCTTCAATTTCCGCCGGCGCTCATCGGCCCGTTCTCTTAACATTTCCTCAATAGGACTGTTCATCGGGTCAATGTCACCCGTACCTGTTTCTTCGGTGCTACTATCATCCCTGCTGATGGTTTTCTTTTCAAAGATCAATTCGTCCCCCACGAGTTTAGGATCATACTCTTCTGCCAGGGATTTGGCCCCTGTCAATTTGTTTTCCAGTTCCATATAATCATCAAGGCTGTAGCGGGTTTCTCCTTCCTTATTGTATTCCAGAACAGGGATCACTTCAATATGGTCCTTTACATCCATGTCTTTCAAATCCTCATCCAGGCTAAAACTAATGACGTTCTCCTTTTCGTCCTCGTTCTCATCGGCATCCCCTATTGGCATGTCAAAGCTAAATGCAATCTGCTCTTTATCGGATGCCCGATAAGATAACTCCACCGGATCCACAACTTCAATGTCGTTCAGGGTGTCTTTTGAATCGATAATGATAAAATGGTCGCCAGACACTTCCTCGGCAATTACCTCTTCGTAAAACACATTGAAATTCCTGATAAAATTGGTCGTGGGTATCAATTCCATTTCCTCTTCAACCTCCAGGGTGTGTTTTATTACCGGTTCAAAATCATTCATTTCTTCCTCCTCTGCCAGGGGATACATAACGGAATCGTCCGTAAGGTTTTGTTCCGCTTTTTGTTCTTCTTCAAGGGTATGTATGATTTTCTTGGACTCTGTGTTCACGATATCATCCTGCTGATCAATATTAAATCCCGTGGCAATGACCGTTACGGCAATGGCTTCTCCAAGTTCATCGTCCTCTCCCACACCCATTATAATATTCGCTCCATGTCCCGCTTCGATCTGAATATGATCATTTATTTCGCCTATTTCATCAATGGTAATCTCCTGAGATCCTGAAACAATCAACAGCAACACATTCTTTGCACCGGTGATTTTATTATCGTTTAAAAGAGGAGAGTCCAGCGCTTTTGTAATCGCCTCCTGAGCACGGGAGGAACCGGATGCAATCGCAGATCCCATAATGGCAGTCCCACTGTTGGAAAGTACCGTCTTGGCATCCCTGAGGTCAATATTCTGTGTATAGTGGTGGGTGATTACTTCAGCTATACCGCGAGCCGCCGTAGCCAGTACTTCATCTGCTTTGGAAAATCCGGCTTTAAAACCTAAGTTGCCGTATACTTCCCTTAATTTATTATTATTGATAACGATCAATGAATCTACATTGGAGCGCAATTTTTCTATCCCTATCTGAGCTTGTTTACACCTGTTCTTACCCTCGAACAAAAAGGGCATGGTTACGATACCCACTGTAAGCACATTCATTTCCTTGGCTTGCTTGGCAATAACAGGGGCTGCCCCCGTTCCAGTGCCGCCACCCATGCCTGCGGTAATAAAAATCATCTTGGTGGTGGTGTCGAGCATTTGTTTTAATTCCTCCATACTCTCCAGGGCAGCCTGTTCCCCTACTTCCGGGTTGGCACCTGCACCCAAGCCTTCGGTCAGGGAAACCCCCAGTTGTATTTTATTGGGTACCGGGCTGTTCTGTAGCGCCTGGGCATCGGTGTTGCAGATAACGAAATCTACGCCATTTATCCCCGCCTGGAACATGTGGTTGATGGCATTGCTTCCGCCGCCACCTACGCCGATCACTTTTATTACGTTGCTTTGATTCTTAGGTAAATCAAAGGCGATGCTGTCAAATTCGGTGTTTTTGCTCATTTTTCTATAATTACTGGTTATTATGTGCTTTTATTATTATTCTGCGTTATCCAGAAAATCCTTCAGCTTTTCCGACCATTTGTCAAAAACGGATTTCCGTTCCCTTTTCACCGTTCCTTTGCTGGCCGTCTCAGCACTACTGCCCTCAAGGACCAATTCTCTTTCATTTTCTTTCGTCGTGGCCCCTGTGGCACGGCTCCGATGTCCGCTCGTAACAGCATTCATCAACAATCCCACCGCAGTCGCATATAACGGGCTGGCAATTTCTTCATCAGAATCCCCGGCCAGATGTTCGTTGGGATATCCGATCCTGGTATCCATCCCCGTAATGTATTCTACCAGCTGTTTCAGGTGCTTCAGCTTACTGCCACCCCCGGTGAGAACAATACCGGCAATTAATTTTTTCTTCTGCTCTTCATGGCCGTAGTTCTTGATCTCTACATAGACTTGTTCCACGATCTCCACCACCCTGGCGTGTATTATCTTCGAAAGGTTTTTAAGAGTGATCTCCTTTGGCTCCCTTCCCCTCAATCCCGGAATTGACACAATTTCATTGTCTTTATTTTCACCCGGCCAGGCAGAGCCAAATTTAATTTTCAGAAGCTCGGCCTGTTTTTCAATGATGGAGCATCCCTCCTTAATATCCTCTGTTATCACATTTCCCCCAAAGGGAATGACCGCTGTATGGCGAATGATCCCATCCTTAAAAATGGCGAGATCCGTGGTGCCGCCTCCTATATCGATCAGGGCTACACCGGCTTCTTTTTCCTCCTGGCTCAGCACTGCATCGGAAGAGGCCAGGGGTTCCAGGGTGATATTCCCTAGATCAAGGCCCGCACTCTTAATGCACCTCCCAATATTTTTAATGGAAGATACCTGGCCCACGACCACATGAAAATTGGCTTCCAACCTGCCGCCGTACATCCCGATGGGTTGTTTTATTTCTGCTTGTCCGTCTACTTTGTACTCCTGTGGCAAGACATGGATAATCTCCTCCCCGGGAAGCATGACCAATTTGTAAACCTGATTGCAAAGCTTGTCCAGGTCATCCTCGTTGATGACTTCCTCCGAGTTTGCCCGGGTGATATAATCACTGTGCTGAAGGCTTCTGATGTGTTGCCCGGCTATACCGACAACCACGGAGCCGATCTTTAATCCCGAATTGGCTTCCGCCTGTTCCACAGCCTGCTGAATTGACTTTATTGTCTGCGTTATATTATTGACAACACCCCGATGTACCCCAAGGCTTTTAGACCTTCCAATGCCCAATACTTCAATTTTACCATATTCGTTTTCCTTACCGATAATGGCAACGATTTTGGTGGTTCCTATGTCTAACCCAATTGAATAATTACCCTGTTCCATACTGTTTTAAATTTTGGTGCACACTACCTGATTATTAAATTCCAAACTCACGATTTGATAGTCTTCCAGCGTCTTATCCCGGATCGCTTTGGCATAAAATGCTTTAAAATTGTTGAATTTTTTGTCCAGATTCACAACACTTCCCAAATTCACCACAAAACTCTCTACCCTAAACCGCAATTGATACTTTTCCTCATCTTCAATATGAATCCCAATGACGTTTTTACGCAAAAAATCATCCTCATTTATATACCTTAAAATAACGTAGGCATCTTCCAGACTTTTACCGGTTATTTTACCCGTAATAATTGGAACCCTGGCAGAGTGGTTGTCAGATAGCGGCATATTTTTCCCCTCCTCATCAAGGTAAAATTTTGAATTCCCCTCTACTCTTCCGATTGGTTGCCGCTGAACAATTTTGGATGAAAGTTCACCATTTACAGTAAGATACACCTGGGCAATTTTTACCATTTCATTGGTCTCGATAACCTTTTCTATAGTATTCAAATCTAATTTTTCTTTGGGCACGTTTATGAGGCTTCCATATTTTTGTATTAACAATTTATTAACCATGGACCGGGTGACATACAAGTTGTCGCTCCCGACAAAGGCAATATCAATTCCCGACACCTCCCGTAAGCTACTTCTTGCATTTGAAAAGGCATAAAGCGCTGTTGCACTGATTATTAACGTAGTCAACTTAATGTAATTCCAATTAATTCGCATGTTCCAAATCTCTTTTAATTCGTGCAATTTCCAAACCAATATCGCCTGCTCCCATGGTCACGAGAATCTCAGGATTTTGTGCTTTTATTTCCTGTATCAATTCCGTTTTCTTTATCAGTTTTTTATGTGGGTTTTCTATTTTTTCCAAAAGCCAAAGGGCGTCAATACCTTTCAGGGGTTCTTCCCTGGCCGGGTAAATATCCAGCAACAAAATGCTGTCAAATTTTGTCAGGCTCCGGGCAAATTCATCCCCAAAATCCCTGGTCCGGGAAAACAGGTGCGGTTGAAATACGGTTAACACTTTTTTACCGGGATGCATTTCTGATATTGCTTCAAAAACTGCATCGATTTCCGTGGGATGATGTGCATAATCGTCTATAAAAACAAAGTCTTCTTCTCTGATCTTATATGAAAATCTGCGTTGAACTCCTTTAAAGGTCTGAAGTGCTTCGGCCAGGCGATACGGTGGGGATCCTGATTGTATCGCCATTGCGAAAGCCACTAAACCGTTGAGCAAATTATGCCTTCCCGGTTTGTTGAATCGAACTCCCTCGAGGGTATCTTCGGGAGTTCCCAAGTCAAAAATGTAGGTGCCCTGTTCAATCTTAATATTACGTATACAGTAATCGGAATCATCTTCAATGCCATAGGTAATTCCCTCTATGGGCAAACCATTGCGAACAAAGAGCTTTCCGTTCGGTTTTAATTTGTCTGCAAAATCCAGGAAAGATTTTCTCAGTGCCTGGTGGTCCCCGTATATATCCAAATGATCCGCATCCATGGAGGTTATGCAGGCAACGTCTGGTGACAATCGCAGAAATGAACGATCGTATTCATCCGCCTCAACCACTGAATATTCCAAACCTTCGAACAAAAAATTGCTGTTAAAATCCTCTGAAATGCCCCCCAGAAAAGCGGTCAAAGGGGTCCCGGTCTCCTTTAATAAATGAGCCAGAATACAACTCGTTGTCGTCTTGCCATGGGTGCCTGCAACGGCGAAACAAAATGTATCCCTGGTGATCATGCCCAGAACCTCTGAACGTTTCATAACGCTATAACCATTCGCCTTGAAAAAACTCAGCTCCTTATGGTTCCGGGGTACTGCCGGAGTATACACCACCAGGGTACCGGAGGTATTGAAGAAATGCTCACCAATCAAATCAAGCCGGTCTTCGTAGTGAACCTGGATTCCTGATTCCTGCAGTTCCATGGTAAGCGGAGTCTCCGTCCGGTCGTAACCGGCCACTATTTTTCCTATGTGTTTAAAATAACGCGCCAGGGCAGACATCCCTATGCCTCCGATCCCGATAAAATAGACGTTATGTACCTCCTCTATATTCATACCCTTTAAGTGTACCTTCGGATGTATGTCATCCTTGTAATTTTGTCCCTGTAAATCCCAACTTTAATTGACACCGCAACCTCTTTACCTGTTATTTACTTCCGTATTCGCCTAACAATTTTTCAACCTCATCCACGATCAGTTTTGTCGCGTCCGGCATGGCGAGCGCCTTGATGTTTCTCCCCAATTTCTCCCGTGCATTTCTCGATAGGATGAGCTCCGAGAAAACAGCATCAAAACTGCTTTCCAGGTCTTTTTCCCTGACCATAAGGGCCGCATTCTCAGACACGAGGGCTTCCGCATTTTTAGTTTGATGGTCCTCTGCAACATTGGGCGATGGGATGAAAATGACCGGTTTACCCGCAATACACAGCTCCGAAACCGATCCTGCTCCCGCCCGGGAGATAATGATATCCGCCATAGCATAGGTAAGGTCCATTCTGTTTAAAAAATCAAACACCTTAACCAATTCCGTCTCATGTTGCCTATATTCCTCATAATACAGTTTCCCACACTGCCAGATCAACTGAATTCCGAACGTTGAAAAGAATCCGAGTTTATCTCCAATTAGCTCATTAATTCGACGGGCACCAAGGCTTCCACCCAATACAACGAGCGTAGTTTTTTCCGGGTCCAGGCCAAAAAACCGAATTGCTTCCACCCTGGCATTCCCGGTGCGGAGCAAATTGTCCCGTACCGGATTTCCCGTTTTTACGATTTTTTCCTTTGGAAAGAACCGTTCCATTCCATCATAGGCCACACAAATTTTTGCTGCCTTTTCCGCCAGGAGTTTATTGGTGATCCCCGCAAATGAATTTTGTTCCTGCAGGAGACAGGGAATGCCTTTGCCGGAGGCCATTTTCAATACGGGCCCACTGGCAAATCCTCCTGTACCGA
>DATGCB010000259.1:0-10802 GCA_035312365.1 Eudoraea sp.
TATAGGGTTTGGAGAAGCCGTAGTCATTTTGGCCGGAGGAATCATAATAGGTAAGGTTGCCAATTTCATCATTTAAGCCGTAAATCGTTACCATAGCCCTGGCCTGTTTGGTCACTTTTTCAAGATCGCTTAGCGCCCCGGTTGAAATTTTATCAAAGATCACCCGTTCAGCCGCCCTGCCACCGAGCGTTGCACACATTTCATCTTTCATCTGCTCGGGCCTGACAATGAGCCGTTCTTCCGGCAAATACCAGGCTGCGCCCAGGGATTGCCCTCTGGGTACAATAGTCACCTTTACGAGCGGTGCAGCGTGTTCCAGCATCCAGCTTACGGTGGCGTGCCCGGCTTCATGATAAGCAATGGTCCTTTTCTCCCCCGGGGTAATAATTTTGTTCTTTTTCTCCAATCCGCCGACGATCCTGTCCACAGCATCCAGAAAGTCCTGCTTGGTGACCGCTTTTTTTTCTTTTCTTGCGGCGATAAGTGCCGCTTCATTACAGACATTGGCTATATCGGCCCCTGAAAATCCCGGAGTCTGCCGCGCAAGAAAGTCAAGATCAAGGGTTTCCGCCGTTTTAATAGGTCTGAGGTGAACTTCAAAAATCTCTTTTCTCTCCCTGATGTCCGGGAGATCCACATAGATCTGCCTGTCGAACCTTCCGGCCCTCATCAGGGCCTTGTCCAGCACATCTGCACGGTTGGTGGCCGCCAGCACAATCACATTGGTATTGGTGCCAAAACCGTCCATTTCGGTCAATAGCTGGTTTAAGGTATTTTCCCTTTCATCATTGGACCCCGTAAAATTGTTTTTTCCCCTGGCCCTTCCAATAGCGTCAATTTCATCGATAAAAATAATGGCGGGGGATTTATCCTTTGCCTGCTTAAACAGATCGCGGACCCTAGAGGCACCCACACCTACAAACATTTCTACGAAATCCGATCCCGACAAAGAGAAGAAGGGTACTTTCGCCTCACCAGCCACCGCCTTGGCCAATAAGGTTTTCCCGGTACCCGGAGGCCCTACAAGAAGTGCCCCTTTCGGAATTTTACCCCCGAGGGAAGTATACTTATCCGGGTGTTTCAGGAATTCAACAATTTCTTCCACTTCTTCCTTGGCGCCCTCGAGTCCGGCCACATCTTTAAAGGAAGTCCTGGTATCCGTTTTTTCGTCAAAGAGCTTGGCTTTTGATTTCCCGATATTGAATATCTGTCCACCGGCACCACCGCCGGCACCACCAGACATTCTGCGCATTAAATAGATCCAGATACCTATGATGAGCACAAAGGGAAGGATCGTCAGGATCATTTCCATAAAAAGGTTGGATTCCTTGTCGAATTCAACAATGGTATCCAAATTATTCTCTTTTTTGATCTCCGTGATTTCGTTCTGAAATATCTGAAGGTCACCATAGTCCAGCACGTATTGAGGTACCAGACCGGTTGAGGGAAATAATGGTTTATCGGAGACATCCTTATGAACATCTTTCTGAAGGGCTTCCTCACTTAGGAATACTTTGGCCTGGTTGGTGTTGGTAATTATTAGGATCTTAGTGATATCGCCATTCCTCAGGTACTCCTGAAGTTCTGAGGTCGTGGTTTTTTTAGTGGAGGCGAGATTACCGCTCCCGAAAAACTGGAAGCCGATCAGCAACAACGCAATAAGCCCGTAAATCCACCACGCGCTGAATCTGGGTTTTTTCTGGGGTACTTTATTATCTTTGGCCATTGATCTTTTTTTTACCCTCTGCTATTTCAGGGTCTGATTAAAACTACGCTCCACCACGGTCATTTTGGCATCCCCCCAAAGACCTTCAATATCATAAAAATCCCTGATATGTTTTTGGAAGACATGAACTACCACATTGATGTAATCTAAAAGCACCCATTCGGCATTCTCCGAACCCTCAACATGCCAGGGTTTATCTTTTATCGTTTTACTAACAGTTTTTTGGATGGAATTGACGATGGCGTTTACGTGGGTGTTGGAGGTACCATTGCAAATTATAAAGTAGTCACAAACGGTATTTTCTATTTCTCTTAGGTCAAGTAAATTTGTTTCTAATCCCTTTACTTCTTCAATTCCATTTAAGATTAAGGCAATCAACTCATCTGCACTGGCTTTCCGTTTCTGCATTCAGAATTTTTAGTTTCTACAAAGTTATTATTTTTTTGTTTTCTTAGCCATTGTTTTTAACATAACATTGTACTTCAAACACAAAGGCTCACAGATGCGTATAATCAAACTTGATGCCACCGATTCCACAAACGCCTACCTTAAGAACGTAATGCTTTCAGAAGTATTGGATGATTTTACAATTGTTACCGCCAGAGAACAATTGAAGGGTCGTGGCCAAATGGGGACCGAATGGCAGTCAGAGCCAGGTAAGAACCTCACCTTTAGTCTTTTAAAAAAATTTGATGCACTGCCCGTCCGGGAGCAATTTTTACTGAACATCGCAGTTTCCCTGGCCGTTTACAATACGTTAAAAAACCTTCAAATCACGGATGTAAGCATCAAATGGCCCAACGACATTCTGTCAGGTTCTTTAAAGATCTGTGGTATTCTGATCGAGAATGTCCTGCACAACCAACATATCCAATCGGCAGTGATCGGCATCGGACTTAATGTAAATCAAGTTGCTTTTGATCAGCTTCCCGATGCTACTTCCATAAAGCTGGTTACCGGTAAAACCCTGGTAATCGATGAAATTCTTCAGGCCCTTGTGAAGCAACTAAAACGGGTGTTCCTGGAGTTCGAGGGAAAGACCGTGGGCGAAGTTAAGACCGACTATGAGAAGTTCTTATTCAGAAAGGACAAACCGTCGACCTTCCGGCAGCCTTCGGGTGAACTCTTTATGGGATTCATCCGGGGGGTCAATGATCAGGGAAGGTTAAGGGTGGTGCTGGAGGATGGTGTCAGCAGGGAATTTGATTTCAAGGAATTACAATTATTGTATTGAAATCCCTGTTTACAATTTTTGAAGCAGACACGCTCAGGAATTTGTTTAAAAGGAGATATCGTCGGCTTGGATCCCCATAGATACGGTGTATGCAATTTATATCTTCTCCAGATTTTCAGATAAGGTAGTCATGAAATTTGTAATCGGAGATTTGATCATCATGGCCATCATTGCATTGAATTCGCCTTCAAAATGCAAGCTTACTTCACTTACATTTTCTGCTTTGGACGAGATATCGGCGGTTAGCGTAAATGGGAGTTTATCACTTGCAGCACCCAGCACAATTTTGCTGTTTGGTCTTTGATCCCTGCGCTTCAACGTAATTTCGGGCATACCTTTCAGGGCGAACAGGAATGTGTCTTCATCCATTACCTGAAATTTGTCGATACTTTCAGGCATCAGGTTTTCAAAATTCTTAAGGTCGGACAGATAGGCAAAAACCTCCCCGTCACTCTTGTTAACAATTTTATTCGGGATTTCTATATGCATATTATTTTGAATTCCAGGTGGAAGGATGTGCTCTCCATTCCATCAGGGTATTTAGATGTTCTTCTTTGATATAATTGGTTTCCGATGCCAATTGGATGAGATGGTCATAGTCGCAAAGGGTGTGCAGGCTTATATTTTTGTTCTCAAAATTTGTCCTGGCAATTTCAAAGCCATAGGTAAAAACCGCAATCATGCCCTTCACTTTGGCTCCGCTTTCCACAAGGGCGTCCACGGCATTCAGGCTGCTTTTCCCCGTACTGATCAAATCCTCAATGACCACCACACTTTGATCTTTTTCCAGTTGCCCTTCTATTGTATTCTGTCTCCCGTGCGATTTAGCCTGCGGCCGAACATAGATAAAGGGAAGCCCTAAATATTCGGCGACCAGAATGCCAATTCCAATGGCCCCGGTGGCTACTCCGGCAATGATATCGGGTTTGCCATAGAGCGATTCGAGCTGTTTAGCCATCTCTTCCCTGACATAATTCCGGATCATTGGGTAGGAAAGAATTATACGGTTATCACAGTAAATAGGAGATCTCCACCCTGAGGCCCAGGTAAACGGATTTTCTGGTTTCAACTTAATTGCATTAATTTGCAGCAGTAGTTCTGCTGTCTTGGCAGCGGTGTCCTTGTCTAAAACCATGGCGCAAATGTATAAAGTTTTTGTGAATCAATCTCCACTCATTTTAACGGACAAGGTTACAGAGACCGCCGGGAACGAGTATTTTTTACTGAATGGGACATCCATCAGCAGTGCCATTGATTCACTGGTCAAGAAAAAGATGAAGGCCGCCTATATCTACCATCCCAACATTGAGGAAATACTAAAAAAGTTTACCAAGAAAATACCGTTGGTGGTGGCTGCCGGCGGAGTGGTTACCAATGATGAAGGCAAGGTGCTTTTTATTTACAGAAAGAACAAATGGGACTTGCCCAAAGGAAGATTGGACAAGGGGGAAACCCTTGAACAATGCGCTTTGAGGGAGGTAGCCGAAGAAACAGGCGTTACAGGCCTGGTGATCGAAAATTTCCTGATGACTACCTATCACATATTCAAACAGAAAGGGGAATACCGACTAAAGGAAGTACATTGGTTCGCCATGCATACTTCCTATGACGGTAAATTAAAGGGGGAAAAAAGTGAAGGTATTGTGAAGGTAAAATGGAAGGGTCCGAAAAAAATTCAGAAGGCCCTGAAGAATTCTTATGGCAACATCAGGATGCTGTTTGAGGCATAGGTGCTCCTTAATCCAATTTGCGCGTTTCATCCTTGAGAAGCCTGTAGACCGGATATTGCAGATGTGCAGGCTCGTAAAATTCAGAATGCCGGTAAATCCACTGCAGTTGCGCATATCCGTTTTTAACAAAAGCGGTATCCGATTCTTTTTTCGCGGTGAATTCTTTGCTTAACAACGTGTCACGCGCAACTATTTCTGTTGCCAGATCCTCAAATACATAAGGGGAAAATCCTTCTTTTTGCTGCAAAATCGGGTCGAAAAAATTCCAGTTAAAAAATGAATCAACCCCCGCGGGTTCCAGGGTCTCCATAATGTAACGTATCCCCGGCTGGTCTGTAGGAATCACGTAATCACCTGCTTCGAATTCCATTTCCCCCTCACTTCCGTTGACTCTGGTATCATAATGCGGGTAATGACCTTCGTAGGGGTCAGTTCTGGTTTTAAAGGAGGAAATCCTGTAGGACTCCACGACCAGGCTGGTGTCTTTTTCGAGGACCTTAAATTGAATCCCGTTGCTCATTATCCGCTCCATGACATCTGCCCAGCTCTTTGTAACAATATAAGCTTTGGGGATCAGTACAGAATCTGTGGGAACGAAATAGTTAAGATACGTTATCTCTTTGGTGTATGGGCGGTTACGGTCGTATTTTAGCCTTGGAAACCCCGTAACCTCACTGGTTATGGTATCTGCCTCATAACCGAGGAAATTCAAGGTGGTTGTTTTGGTGGAATCTGGTTCCCAGGCCATGGGGTAGTGCGTCCAATTCCGGTGCCTTGTAAGGGCCTTTGCTCTCAGTTCCTTGATTTTGTCCCTGTGATTTTCGGCAATATCAATGATCCCTTTCATGAGTGCATATGTACCCTTAACCCGTCGTTCATAAGGCTTTAACATATGGGTTTCTACCATAAGGCCCAGCGTATTCCATAAGGCAACATATCCGGTGGAGTAACGCGGATGATCCATAAATTGTGAAAAACCGGTTTCCGGCACGGTGTTAAAAACATTTACATAGGGAGTAATGCTCCAGTCCGAAGCATGAAGGGTTGTTTCGAGCCCCGGCATCATTTCCATGTGCAGAAACTCTCCTAATTCCCCGCCTAGCTTATTGTGTTGCGTAAAAAGATGAGTCAGGGTATACTGATAGTCAGCACCATTACTGACGTGGTTGTCAATAAAAATATCGGGCTGTATCAAATGATAAATCTCCGTAAACGTCACTGCATTTTTTGTATCGGTTTTTATAAAATCCCGGTTGAGATCATAATTTCTGGCATTTCCGCGAAAACCGTAGGATTTTGGGCCGTTTTGGTTTACCCTTGTCCTGTTGTTCCGGTTAAGTGCACCTCCTACGTTATAGACAGGGATAGCCACCAGTACCGTATTTTTTGGGGCATCTATCTTTTTGGTAGCCAGATCCCGGAACAATAACATGGTGGCATCTATCCCGTCGCTTTCCCCTGGATGGATGCCATTATTGATCAGGATTATGACGTTGTCTTTTCCGATCTTGTTATAGTTGAAATCCCCATCCGTATTAAAAGTGACGACATGAAGCGGCAATCCGCTGTCCGTGATGCCGGTCGTATGAATATTGATTTCCGGAAATTCTTTGGCGAGTTGGATATAAAACTCTATTGTCTGAACGTAGGTCGCCGTTTCCATACCATCTGACAATTCAAAGTGCGTTTGAAAATCCCTGACATTATCCTCAATGGCAGGCTCACAGGAGGTGAGAAAACAACATAGCAAAAACACAAGAAGGACTTTCATTCTTATGAAGTTTAAGGGAGTGAGTCAAATTCCTTACTTCAAAAATAATGAATATTGGGGTTGTTAGGCTGCCCTCGTGATTTCCTCCATTTCCTTTTTTCGGATGGGTTTATTCTTAAAATCAATGAGATGATGGGTTTTAGTCCTGTAATGTTCCCATTGTTTTCTGTCGTAAGGATCGATAGAGGAGGTGACAATGTTGATCCTGATCTTGGTTTTAACAGGTAGCGCGATGAACTCCTCCAGGAATTGCCATCCATCCATTATGGGCATATTGATGTCCAGGAATATGACCTCTGGGATGGCCTGGTTATTTTGGAGCATTTTTCTAATACTGTCAATTGCTTCTTTACCATTGATAAAGGTTACTATTTGGACACTCACATTCAGCGCTTTGAGCATTTTTTTTATACCGAATATCGTTATTGGATCATCATCAATGATCGCAATCGTGTTAATTCTTTTCATTAAAATAGATATTAAAGGTGGTGCCTTTACCTACTTTACTTATCGGGATTATTTTGCCGTTCATGGCATCCACCTGGTTCTTCGTTATATAGAGTCCTATCCCCCTGGCATCGGAGTTATCGTGAAACGTTTTATACATGCCAAATAATTTATCTCCATATTTATTCAGATCAATACCCATACCATTATCTTCAATGGACAAGATGGTATAGTCGTCTTTCCTGCTCAAAGAAAGTTGAATAACGGGCTTACGACCCGGGTGCCTGTATTTAACGGCATTGGTAATAAAATTCATCAGGATGTTGTCTAAATAAGCAGGAATTACTTTAATGACGGCACGCCCGGGAATTTTATTTACAATAGTCGCCTGGTTGGTTTTAAGAAAGGCTGCCAGGTTCTCCTGAACCACTTTAATGTTTTTATTAATAGTTACCGGCTTTTTTTCAAGATTCGTTTTGGTACTTATATCAACCACTTCGTTCAAATTCCCGATAGTCTCCAGGAGTCGGTCGGATGCCTCCGTAAGCATTTCGATAATTTTACCTTTTTCCGCCTCATCTTTTTCCATCACAAGAAAATCCAGAAGCATTGAGAAGTTGGCCGTATGTGATCTTAGATTATGGGAAACGATGTGTGCGAAATTGATCAGTTTCTTATTTTGGAGGGAGGTCACATTGATCAGATCTCTTAATTCTTCCTCTTTCTGTTTTAAATCAGTGATATCCAAGCTTATTCCAAGCAATCCATAGGCTGTGCCATCATCGTGGTTCAAGGGAATTTTGGAGGTCAGAAAAGTGGTCGCAGTCCCATCTTTTTTGACATTTAAGGTTTCCCTCCCGAGGATCGGCTTTTGTAAATTCAGTACATACAGATCTTCATCCCTGGAAATCTGAGCAATTTCCGGATCAAAAAGCTCAAAATCAGTTTTGCCCAGGATCACATCAGGGTTCTCCACTCCCATGTATTCACATTCCGACCTGTTGGCCAGGATCTTCCGGGATTCCAGATCTTTAATATAGACGTTTAGCGGCAAGCTGTCCACAACCGTTCGTAAGAGAGTTTCACTTTCCCTGATCTTGTTTTCAGACTTCACGTGTTCGGTGATATCCTGCAGCGTGCCGATAAGGCCAAGATATTTCCCGTTTCTAAAAAGTGGTTTTCCGGCTGCGATGACCCATATTTCATTCCCTTTTGCAGTAAGGAGTTGTAGTTTTTCACTCCAACTCATCCTGTTTTCCATGGCGTTATATACGGCCATGGACACCGTATTTCTGCTATAGCCTTCTTTGTAGAATTGCAGGGCTTCGTTAATATCCGGAACAAAATCATCCGCCACTTCATGGATCCTGCGGGTCATAGCGCACCAATGCATTGTATCTTCCGTCGCATCGTATTCCCAACTTCCGATCTTGGCTATCTCGGATTTTTCCTTTAAAAGAATCTTTAGCTTTTCATGGTGAAGTTCGTCGTTTATCCGTTGGGTAACATCTTCTGTCTGAATAATGATCCCAATGATGTTTTCTTTCTCATCATACCAGGGAAGGGTAGTCCATTCAAGGTAGCTGCATGCATTGTCATTCCCTGAGTAATCCTGAATACCGGTCTCCTGTTTATGCCCTTTGAGACATCTGCGCATAGCTTTTTGCCACGGTTCGCCAATATCTTTAAAAAGGGTTTGGAAGGGCTTGCCAATGACCTTCCTTTCCGAATAATCAAAGTCTGCCATCCACCGGTCTGAGGCATACTCAACCTCCAATTTGCCATTGAGGAAAACAGTTGCCACAGGCAATTGTTTAATCAGGTAATTATTTAAGTAGGTTTGGGACCTATTTAACACAATGTTGAAATTTCCTACTAAAGTATTATGATTATTCAACATTTTTAAATGATTGTTGTGAATAGCCCATATTTTGTGGTGTTCAGCTCAAAAGTCGGGGATTTGGGATCAATCTTAAGATACCCTGGAAAATAGCCTTGAACTCTATATTTATGCACATTCTTTATTTTTCGTTCATAAATTTTCCATTCCGGCACCATCACTTATTTCTTACAATTTACAGACCCTTTAAACTTTCAGCCGAAGATCTCATTATATCCTCTCATCCGTTTTTGACTATGGACCGTCCGGCATTTTGCCAAATTTCCGTTTGAGTGATAGAGCCCCTGTACCATGAATTGCATTGTTGGGAAAGGGGATGGGTACAGGAACTGGCTTTACCCAATCGGTGAGCGGTGTTTGTACCAGGCTGGTTGACATCTTGGATAATAAGAAATTTCTTACTAAGATATAAAAATAATACAGCAATAAATCAATTTTGCAGACAAACGTACTAAAAAATAAAGTAAAGGTATTCTTACAATGGCAGGGTCAGATCATTTTTCCCAGCGAACGGTTTCCGGAACCAGGATGCTATAATCCCCGCCATTTCTTATGACGTCCCTGACAATGGATGACCTGATATACGACTTGCCCGAAGAAGTTAAAAGGAACACGGTTTCAATTTCGGAAAGTTTCCGGTTTGTGTGGGCAATCGCCTTTTCAAACTCAAAATCCCCGGGATTTCGAAGTCCTCTCAGAATGTAATCGGCTTTTATTTCTTTACAGAAGTCAACGGTTAGTCCTTTATAGGTAAGAACTTTAATTTTTGGCTCATCCCTGAAAGCGTCCTCAATAAATTTAAGGCGGTCATCCAGCGAAAACATATAGCTTTTGTCTGCATTGATCCCAATGGCAATGTTAATCTCATCAAAAAGGGACAGGCCTCTTTGGATAATATCATAATGACCCAAGGTGATAGGATCAAAGGATCCGGGAAAGACAGCACGTCTCATAGGTAGTGGTTTACGGGACTAAAGTTACTTATTTTCATCCAATGCCTCTGCAATGGCACCTTCAAACAGTTCGGGAAGCGAGATGCCCGCAACCCCGGCCTGTTGTGGTAAAATACTTTCTTCGGTTAAGCCCGGGGTTGTATTCATCTCCAACATATGGGGTTCATCCCCTATAAAAATAAATTCACTTCTCGAAAAACCGCGCATCTTCAGTATATCATAGACTTGCCTGGCCATGTTGACGACATTCTCTTCCTGTATTTTGGTTATTCGCGCAGGGGTTATTTCCCTGGATTTTCCCTCGTACTTTGCTTCGTAATCAAAAAAATCATTTTCCGTAACAATTTCCGTAACCGGCAATACCAGTGTTTCCCCATGATGCCTAATGACGCCTACAGAAACCTCGGTACCGTTCAAAAATGATTCGATCAGGATTTCGTCATCCTCTTCATATGCCCTGTCGATCGCCGATTTTAGTTCAGAACTTTCATATACCTTTGTGATTCCAAAACTACTTCCAGCCTTGTTCGCTTTCACAAAACACGGAAGTCCAACTTTTTCAATAATCCTGTCCTCATCAATAAGGTCTCCGCTATTTAAGTAGTAAGACGTGGCGCATGGTATGCCATAGGGCTTCAAAACACTCAGCAGGTCCCTTTTATTAAAGGTCAGGGCCGACTGGTAATGGTCGCAGGACGTCTGGGGAATTCCCAGTAAGGCAAAATAGGCCTGCATCAACCCATCCTCACCAGGTGTACCATGGATGGCGTTAAATACACAGTCGAAAGTAAGCATTCCTTCGGGCAGTTTAACGGTAAAATCATGCCGGTTTACCGCGTATTCCTTATCCTGGTCATCCACATAAACCCATCGGTTTTTGAAAATGTGAACCCGGCAGGCATTGAATTTTTCTTTATTCAGATATTGATAAACGACATTTCCACTTTTCAGGGAGATTTTATACTCACTGGAATAACCGCCCATTATGATTGCAATATTTTTTTTCATCTGCTGCCTTTAACTGTTCGTCAATACCGCCCC